>JAYVXJ010000805.1:0-3433 GCA_043785285.1 Chitinophagaceae bacterium | reverse complement strand
TGACTGGTAAGAAAAAGTTTGGAAGTGGCGCCCTTTTCGGAAATGAAAAAGACAAGTCCTTTCAAGGACCGCCGGATGCTATTTTCCAGACTTATGATGGAAGGATCTTTTACGAAAGGGGATGCGTTTTTTTTGAGGAATTTATTTTGAAAGTCATTTGACAGAACGCTCCTGTCTGCCCAAAGTCAAAATAAAAAAATGAAGCCTTGGATTAAGGGAAATGATCTAACAGCCTACCAGCTCATGGTTGACCCATGAAAGGAGGGAAAATTGAGGAAACTCCAACATTTTAATAATTGGTAATTTTTTAGGTCTCGATACACCACGATTTGATCATACAGGAAGTATTATGTCAACAAATCATCCAGCAAGCTTACCTTCTCTCATAAACGGAATAAACCACCCTGGAAATTTCATGAGTGAACACTTCCTGTATCAAAAACGGACAATGCAATTTTTTTCATTATTCAAAACTGACTGATTATCATAAGCAAACAAACCTGTCATTGTTTTTGCACTAAAGAATACCGTAGGAAAATCAAGCCATCATCATGTTGAAAAATTATTTCAAAACCGCATTCAGGAACCTGATTCATAACCGTATCCATGCGATTGTCAATATTACCGGACTTGTTGTAGGTATTGCAGTCTGCCTCCTTATCTTTCTGGTCTTGCAATACGAACAGAGCTTTGATAATTTCCATACCAAAAAGGGCCATATTTACCGGGTCGTCCGGGAGGGTAAAAAACCGGTTGGAAGGGAATATCGCACCGGTGTTCCTTTCCCCGTGCCAGACGGATTGAAGGCTGATTTTCCTCAATTGGAAAAGACCGCCGCCATCTCTGGCGAAGATGGGGTGCAGGTGCTCATTCCCGGCCCGGGTGGTGTGACCGAGAAGAAATTCAAGGAAAATGGCGTCTTTATGGCTGAACCCCAGTTTTTCCAGATGTTTGATTTCAAGATGTTGATCGGGAATCCCGCTACCGCGATTGCCGAACCTAATACGGTTATGCTAACGAAGTCGACGGCTGCAAAATATTTCGGAGACTGGAGAACGGCAACCGGCAAAACAATCAAGGTATATAACAAGAACATGAAAATCACAGGTATTCTGGATAACCCGCCTGTCAATACGGATTTCCCACTGAATCTTGTAATCTCCTATGCAACCCTGAAAAAACAACTCGACATAAATGATTGGGAGAGTATTTCAGATGCGAATTATTGTTTTGTACAGCTACCGCCCAATTATTCGCCGGAAAAATTCAATGCCTTGTTGCCTGCTTTTTTGAACAAACACTTACCCGCAGATCATGCAGGCTATTATTTGAGGCTTCAGCCACTCCGTGAGATGCATTATGACGAGCGCTTTGGAAATTTTAATGGCCGTACGTTCAGTAAGGAACTGATCACTGCCCTTAGCCTGATCGGTTTGTTCCTGGTTATTATAGCCTGCATTAATTTTATTAACCTTTCCACGGCACAGGCCATTATCCGCGCCAGAGAAGTAGGTGTCCGGAAAGTACTGGGAGGAAGCCGGAGACAATTGCTGCTTCAATTCTTCGGGGAAACCGGCCTCGTCAGTTTTATTGCTCTTGCCCTGGCCGTAGTTATTGCCGTAGTCGCACTGCCTCTGCTTAATATGCTGCTTGAAATACAATTGACCTTTCATTTCATGAGCAATCCGGCCATCCTCCTTTTCATGCTTATCGTGCTGCTGGCTGTTACATTTCTTTCGGGATTATATCCCGCCCTTGTCCTTTCCCGATTTAATCCGATCAATGTGTTAAAAAGCAGGATCATTGCCCAAACGGCAACGGGCATCACATTGAGAAGAGGATTAGTTGTGGTTCAATTTGTAATAGCCCAGGTGCTTATCATTGGCACGTTGGTGATAGTCTCCCAGATGGATTATTTCAAAAACGCTGACCTCGGATTTAATAAGACTGCGATCATAAATGCTCCTTTCCCCGGGGATAGCCTGAGCCGTACAAAAATAAACGTATTCCGCAACCAATTACTCAGTGAACCGGGAATCAAAGCTGTCAGCTTCAGCCTGGCCGGCCCAACCGGAGGCGGAAGATGGTTTACGGATTTGCAATTGAGCACAAACCATACTAAAAAATCGGATTTGGTTGTCAATATGGAACTGGCTGATTCAGCCTACTTTGATATATATAAACTTCAACTGGCAGCCGGTCGCATCTATTTCGCTTCGGACACTGTAAAGGAATTCGTAGTGAATGAAACATTACTGGCAAAAGCGGGGCTTGGGAAACCGCAGGATGCGATTGGAAAAAGTATTAGCGTGAATGGGAGCATGGGCCCTATCGTTGGCGTGGTTAAAGATTTTCATGTAAATTCTTTGCGTGATCCGATCGATCCCGTTGTGATGACAACTCTTAAGGATGGTTATGGCACCGTGAATATTCAGCTGCAGCCGGGTAAAACAAAGGAGGCGCTTGCCGCAATTGAGGCAATCTGGAACAAGACTTACCCCGATTATGTATTTGAATATAGCTTTATAGACCAGACCGTCGCTGACTATTACAAGCAGGAAAACCAGCTCTCTCAACTCTATAAAATATTTTCCGGGATCGCGATCTTCATATCCTGTCTCGGCTTATACGGCCTGATTTCTTTCATGGCAGTCCGGCGAACCAAAGAGATAGGCATCCGCAAAGTGCTGGGCGCATCTGTTGAAAATATTGTGTTGCTGCTCTCCCGTGAGTTCGCCATACTGATTGCCCTTTCTTTCCTTGTCGCTGGTCCGATCGCCTGGTATTTCATGCATCAATGGTTGCAACAATACGCTTTCCGGATCGACCTGGAGGCAGGGTTTTTTGTATTGACTTTCCTCTCGTCGATGCTTATCGCCTTGCTGACTGTTGGTCATTCCGCAATCAGCGCGGCTATGACCAATCCTGTGAAGAGTTTGAGGGCTGAATAATTCTCCTTTCGAATGGAAGGTTCTTGGCAATGGCTACTAAAACATAAACCGCTATCCATACTTGTGTTTTTACTGCATTCTCTGAATGTCCCCAAAAGGATTTTATTTTCAGTGTTGCCTTACCCATTAAAAAAACAATTCTATTTTCCAGCGGTGTTTATATAACTGTGCTACTTCAGCTGCGGTAAGATTAAAATTATTAGTAAGGGAAATCAAAATCTTTCCTGTCTCTTGATCATAAAACTTTATCCTTCGCATTTTTTCCAGATAATCTTTTGCAGCATAATAACCATTCAGCATGATTGTCTGGTCGTAAATAATGCCTTTGGTTTTGTCAACTGTATATGAGTAAAGCCTCCGACAGTTCATATTGTCTTTAGCCCTTGTTACAAAGAAGGCATTACGTTTATGAATGTTGTAAAAGATTATCCCCAAAAAATGCGAAGGATAAAATTTTATGATCAACAGGCAGGAAAGATTTT
>JAYVXJ010000804.1:0-3436 GCA_043785285.1 Chitinophagaceae bacterium | reverse complement strand
GCTCAAAGGCACCCGGGCAGCTTTGCAGGACAATCATTCACTCATTCTTTCGGAGTCAACGGCAAAGGCTTTATTCGGGGATCTTAACCCGAATAAAGCCTTTGCCGTTGACTCCGAAAGAATGAGTGAATGATTGTCCTGCAAAGCTGCCCGGGTGCCCTTGAGCATTTTCAGCGAAAGCATCTGAGGGATCTCGGGTTCAAAAAAATTACCGCTTTTCGTAATTGCCTTTTCGCCGAATGCTAAAATACGATCGTGCGTCCATGATGACATGCTGATGTATTTAAAATCACTGCCATAAGTTTTTTTAAGTTCATCCCCCATCAGATATGGCACTGCAGTTTGGGTACCAGCAACCCCGTTAAAAGTCTGGTGCTGCATTACCTGCGCAATGCCGTTATAATTTTCAACGTTTTTATTGAATGATAATTCATCCCAAATCCACAAACCAATTAATATCGCGACAGCCATACCCACAGCAAGCCCGCTGATATTAATAAAAGAAGAAGTTTTATTGCTTAATAAATTTCTCCAGGAGGTTTTGAAATAGTTTTTAAACATGACTGCAGACTTGATCCTATAGGCCTAGCCAAGACGGTGCCATATATTCAACTGCCTATAAATAAATAACTTAAACTCCAATTAAAAGTAAAAAACTGTTCGATTACGATACAAGGGCTGTCCGATTCTTAAGCTTCTTTGTTTATCTCATCAGGAGGTAAGCGCGTATTTTAAGGTAATTTGTTGGGTTCATTCCACCATGCTTTACAAGAGCCTGGTCTGCTATATGGCTTTCGCTTCCTCCAAAATAGAGGATTGGTTTAAATATGGATTATTTCAGTATAAGCAGTTCGGCCGGCAAATAAATCCTTCCCGCAACGATCGCATTTTGCCCAAACGAATTCCCGATCTCAATAGCTTTTGCCCTGCTGATGCCGATAACGAGCAGGCTTCGCTCCGGTTTCCAGGGCGGATTTTCTCCCACGCCTTCGCCCTCAAAATAGTTGTACAAACCCAGCTTTTCTTTTAACTGCTCATGCCTTAAGATGTTCATATCATCCGGAAGCGCGATGGAACCCGGATTGTAAGCGCTGATAAATGCCCAATCCTGCTGCTTGTACTCACTCAGCAGTGTATCCAGAAACGGGGTATGCTCCCCGATCTTCAAAATGATTTCCGTATCGAACACATAGTACAGTGTGCTATTATAAACTTCTATCAATTTCTGTTCGATCATACCAGGACTCTTTTATTTAAAAAGGAAGATCATCATCTTCTTTGACAGCGAGTTGCATAATAGTTGACTTGAACATGGATTAAAATTAATAAAAATAAATCCAATGGTTTGCTGATTCACGATTCTAAGAGCCTTTAAGAACCGGATACAAATTGTGATACCGGGAGACCGTATCCATATTGAAAATTGAATGCATTTCCGGATAACCATCTCCTGAAACGGGCTTCCTTGCATAGGCTATGGAATGACCAGGGAAATACTATTGGGTTTCAGCAAGCCGCGATGACAGCTATTTCCGCACCCGCCGCCTAAGCCAGAAAATCAGCAACCGCAGCCGGAGAACCGGTCTGGATGGGAAGAAGTTGGATGAGTTTGACGGAGAGTCACAAATAAATTTTGAATTGATCATTAGGTTTAAAGTAATAAAAATGAATCAATGACGATTTGTTGTAAATTTCCAATATTAATTGAAAGATATTATATTGAAAGGCTGGATTGCTTCATGTATACTACTTCATTTTTATAATCATTCATCCTTTATTAATGAAACATCATTGGAATAAATTTTTGTTCGGATTTATTTTCCTTTCTGTCATTCAATCTGAGGCGCAAAAAAATTACCAGGCGTTAAGCGTTCCTGCAATTAAAGAATATACACACATTAATACAAAGGGTAAAAGTGTACTGGCGAGTGGAAGATACATCGCACCTGCAGGTGAAACCATTCGAATAACTCATGACCCTTTTGGAATGGCCATATCTCCAGATGGCAACAAAACCGTTACCATCCATAACGGTGTCTTTACTATTATTAATAATGAAACGCTCGCCAACACAAGAGTCCCAAGCTATGATGGCACAATCATTTCACCCTTTTCAAATGGCTCATTTTTGGGAGTTGCCTTTTCACCGGATTCAAAAGAAGTATATTTAAGCGGAGGTGATAATGGTGCTGTAATTATATATGACATTGAAAAATTACAAAGGCTTGATTCTATTTCATTAAATGGAGTGGTTGATTCAGTTGATTATGAAGATAGTTTTACTTCCGATCTTTTATTAAATGAAAGCATTAACGAACTGCTGGTGCTGGACAGGGGAAATTTCAGAATGGTGCGCATAGACCTTACGACTAAAAAAATAACTGCTTCTGTAAAAACAGGAAGACAACCCTTTGGCCTTTCTTTAAGCCCTGATAAAAAAACAGCTTTTGTTGCCGATGTGGGTATGTATGATTATCCCTTACTTCCCGATCTTACAGAAAAAAATTATGACAGCCTGTTATTACCCATTCCGCCTTATGGCAATGATACTAAGGAATCAATAGAAGGGTATACCCTTCATGGGAGAAAAATCCCTGGTGTGGGAAGTCCTTTGGCTCCTGAAGCGATGAGTGTTTACACCATTGATCTGTCCACCAATAAAGTGATGGACAGGTTTAAAACCGGGTATCAGGTGGGCCAGATGGTGGAAGGTGCAGAAGTGGTGGGTGGTGCAAGTCCTAATTCAATTGCTGTTGGCAGCAAATATGCATATGTTACCAATGCCACCAATGATAATATCTCTATTATTGATTACCGTGAGCATAAGATTGCAGGTCAGATTGACATTAAAGCGGATCAGCTTATTGATCATTACCGCGGACTTTTGCCCTTTGGTATTTCTTTAAGTAAAGATGAAAAAACAGTATATGTTGCTTTGCTTGGCTTTAATGCAATAGCCGTTATTGATGTGAATACTAAAATTACCAAAGGACTGATACCCACCGGCTGGGGTCCTGCAAGAGTGATGCCTTCTGCTGATGAAAAGAATTTGTATGTGATTAGTTGCCGCGGCTATGGAGCAGGCCCGAATGGTGGAAAAGATTTTGTTGCACCTGTTCAGGGAACCTATATAGGGGATATACAACTGGCCACATTTCAAAAAATAAAAATGCCAGACGAACAGGAATTGGCTGAATATACCAAACAGGCAATTAATAATACATTTATAAAAATAAATGTAAAAGATGATGGTAAAAATCCATTGCCACCGTTACTGAACCTTCGAAAAAGCCCGATCAAATATATTGTTTATATCACCAAAGAAAACAGGTCGTACGATGAAGTGCTGGGGCAATTAAAAACAGGCCTTGGTGATTCAACATTGGCGCGTTTTGGGGTCCATGTAAATATTATTCCAAGAGAAGCAAAAGATAAA
>JAYVXJ010000803.1:0-3436 GCA_043785285.1 Chitinophagaceae bacterium | reverse complement strand
GGGGAAAGCTGATTATTTACGGTACTCCTGTAGAGGAAAAAGAAACTTTTCTTTCTGATTCTTTAATTACTGTATATAATCAACTATTTGATCGAGCTGAAAAAGCAGTATCAGGAACACCTGAAATATTAAAGCGCGTCGAAACAGCCCGGTTGCCGCTATATTATGCGATGCTTGAAATTGCAAAAGATGAAAAGACGGGAAAGCGTGGAGCTTTTATTGTTGCTGATAACAATACGCTGAAACCGAATCCGGAAATAGTTAAGATTTTATATGATTTCGTTTACCGTTGTATAAATACAAATGTTTCCCATATAAGTGAAGGTAGAACTACTCCCCGGCAATATCTGGAGAGTTATACAAAGTTTCTGAAAAAAAACGCTGCTACGGGCTTAGGGACTGCAGGTACTGATCAGGAGCCATAACTGCCAATTCACTGAACTTATAATCTTTGATGTTTCGGGGGATAATAATTTTGCAGTTTTTCTTCCAGCAGGATTTTCTTATAATCAAAATTCTTAGGTGCCTTAAAAGAGCCCATGAGCGACTTTACAGTTGGCGTTAACTCTTCCGGCGCATCATGTTGAGGGCTGGTAACTGACGTATTCTATCACGCGAAAAAATAAGAGTATAAGAGGGATATAAAATAGTTAACTTTAAATAGTCAAAAATTAAAACGGAGATAATCCTTATTTTCCACTTTGCATAATCATTATATGAAATCAAATGCCGGTCTTTTCCATTTATTTATCCCTTTAATTGCGCTGCTGGGATTTATCCAGGCTAACGGGAACAGCGATGGATGGAAGGATTTATTCAATGGAAAGGATTTGAAGGGTTGGGATACTTATCTCGGGCCTCCGTTAGACCCGACCGGAAAGAAGTTAAGCGATCTTCCTGTCGGATTAAACAATGATCCGAATCGTGTTTTTTCTGTCGTAAATCAAAATGGCGAAAAGCTCATTCGTATTTCCGGTGAAGGATTCGGAGCGATATCAACCTATCAGGAATTTGATAATTTTCATCTTCAACTTAAATTTAAATGGGGCGATAAAACCTGGGGTCCTAAAAGGAATAAAAAGAGAGATAGCGGATTGCTTTATTTTTCCGTTGGACCTCAGGGAGCTGACTATGGCGCCTGGATGCGCTCCCAGGAATTTCAGATCGAAGAGGGTAACTGTGGTGAATATTGGGGAGTGGCCGGTGGCATGGAAGATATTCCGGCGTTAAAAGAATCGGATACTTCCTATGTTTATCATCCGGGATCACCACTGATTACTTTTAGCGCCACCAGCAAAGCTGGGAGGTATTGTAAAAAAGCAATAGATGCTGAGAAACCTACAGGCGAATGGAATACTCTTGATTTGTATTGCTTTAAGGGTACCAGTATTCATGTGATCAATGATCGGGTGATGATGGTGTTGTTTCATTCCAACCAACTTGAAAATGATAAAGTAATTCCTTTAATGAAAGGTAAGTTGCAGATCCAATCAGAGGGAGCTGAAGTCTTTTATAAAGACATCAAAATAAAGCCGATTAAGGAGATTCCTGAAGAGCTGTTGAATAATTAAAGGAAATGAATTGCTCTGACCGTTTATGCGGCTGTCTCAGATCAGAAGATACGGGCGTTGTCGCAATTGACCGGAACTTTTGCTTTACTTGCAGGCAGATCAAATCTTCAGAAGCGGAATAAATGGATTATTATTTCACGATTGAAAAGCCGGGCATTGCTGAGTTTAAGGACAGGGGTAGCCGGTTTATGGCGTATGTCTTTCCTCTCATTTCGAAAGCGGAATTTAAAACCCTTCTTCAGTCGGTTAAAAGCGAACATCCCAAAGCCACTCATCATTGTTTTGCTTACCGGCTGGGGTTGGATAAAACGGATTTCCGGGCGAGTGATGATGGGGAGCCTTCAGGAACCGCTGGACGGCCCATACTCGGACAAATAGATAGTAAGGCATTAACCAACACGCTGGTCATTGTCGTCCGGTATTTCGGAGGAACCCTATTGGGTGTGCCAGGTTTGATCAATGCGTATAAAACAGCAGCTTCCTTTGTATTGCAGGTAACACCGGTTGTTCAAAAGCAGGTAGAAGTTAGATACCGCCTGCAGTTTGATTATACCATGATGAATGAAGTTATGATGATTGTAAAACTATTCAACTGTACAGTGCTCAATAAGGAGGCTCAATTGTTTTGTATTATGACCATTGGAATAACCAGAAGAAGTCTTGATGAAGTGCTGAACCGGTTAAAAGAAATCCGTAATCTGGAACTGAATGAAATTAACGGGTAGGCATCCTAAAAGGCCCATCATATACGATTAAGCAAGTGGGAACTCTTAGGTTATATGGGATTTTCGGCTGCCAATTATAATTCGAATGCTAACGGGGACAAAATAATCGCTTAAAAGAGGAATTATTTTTTGTGTGTAAATGTTAACCCCTTGCCCTTAAGGATGCAAACAACAGTAAGAATTGTTATTCCAATATCCTCCCATCGGGGTTGCTTTTCAGTTCTGATGTAATTCTTTTAATGTATTTTAGTACGTGTGAATCGTAAAATGGAAAATGCCGGCCAGGAGATAGCCAACTAAAACAATAATCAATAGCATGAAGAATTATCTCGGGAGAATGATCATCCTCGTGGATGACTATGAAAGGGCAGCCAGTTTTTATGAAAGGAATTTTGGCTTTAAAAAATTAGTTGACTATAGTGCAAACGGGCAACGGTTTCTGCATGTGGGAACGGATGCACCGGAAGCAATGGGGATTTGGTTTTTAAAAGCAGACCATATTGAGGAAAGCAAAAAGATAGGCAATCAGACGGCTGGTCAGCCCGCCATGGTTATATATACTGATGAACTTATCGGATTGTACCAGCAGCTAAGATCAAATGAGGTGACTATTAAAGTTGAACCGGTATTAACCCCGGAGTATAAATATTTCCATTGTCTGGATCTATATGGAAATGAAATTGTAGTTGTAGAACTCAAATAAAAAATAATTTGTGAAACGTCAGTTGCTATTTTCATTTGCCCTGTTTTGCATTGTATTTTCCAAAGGACAGATAACACCTGATAACCCGTCACTTACAGGTACATGGCAGATGATTTCCGCTAAAGCCATTTCAAATGGAGATACTTCTATCAATTTTTCTGCGAAGGATCAGAAAATGATTAAAATAATCAATGGCACCCATTTCGCTTTTTTTAATCATGATCTGAGAAAGGGAAAAGATAGTTCAGCTATTTTTGATTCCGGTGCCGGCACCTATACATTGTCAGGGGATATCTATACAGAACTTCTGGAGTATTGTAATTTCAGGGATTGGGAGGGCAGGGTTTTTACTTTTTCCATCCATATACAAAAGGATACCCTGATTCAGCGCGGAACAGAAAAGATTGAAAGCCTGAATATCAACCGCGAAATTATTG
>JAYVXJ010000802.1:0-3437 GCA_043785285.1 Chitinophagaceae bacterium | reverse complement strand
TTTCCATTGAGGAAAAACCGGTAAAACCAAAAAGTAATTATGCTGTACCGGGCTTATACTTTTACGACAATGCCGTGGTGGACATTGCAAAAAACCTGATGCCGAGTCCCCGGGGAGAATACGAGATCACGGATGTGAATAAGGAATATTTAAAAAGAGGGAAACTGAAAGTGTCCATTATGGACCGCGGTACAGCCTGGCTGGATACCGGTACATTTGACTCCCTGATGCAGGCAACACAGTTTGTACAGGTGATAGAACAAAGACAGGGCATCAAGATTGCCTGCATTGAAGAAATCGCCTACCGGAAAAAATTTATTACGAAAGAACAGGTAAAAGAGATTGCACAACCGCTGCTTAAAAGCGGATACGGACAATACCTGCTGGATTTAATCAACGCCTAATTTTGCTACCTAATCTATGAAAAAAATTCTTGTTACTGGCGGCTGCGGATACATCGGATCCCACACCATCATTGATCTCGTAGAGAATGGATTTGACGTGATCTCCGTAGATAATAATTCCCGCTCCCACCCACGCATACTCGAAGCCGTGCAGAAGATCACGGGAAAGAAGATCAAGAACTACAAAGTGGATCTTTGCAACTTCGACGACAGTTACGCCATCTTTCATGAAAACCCGGATATTGCCGGCATCATCCATTTTGCGGCTTATAAATCAGTGGCTGAATCCGTCGCGAATCCGCTGATGTATTTTGAGAACAACCTGATGTCGCTTATCAACCTGCTTAAATGTGTTCAGGAATTCAAGATCCCTTATTTTGTATTTTCTTCTTCCTGCACCGTATATGGAAATCCTTCAGAAATTCCCGTGTCGGAAACCACTCCACCCAAGCCAGCAGAATCGCCTTACGGATATACCAAACAAATGGGAGAACAGGTAATTAATGAATTCTATAAATCAACTGATTTGAATGCTATTCTGCTGAGGTACTTTAATCCGGTGGGCGCCCATCCGTCCGGTCTCATCGGAGAACTCCCCATCGGCAGACCGGCTAATCTCGTGCCCGCCATTACTCAAACCGCAGTGGGAAAATTACCACAGATGGAGGTTTACGGGGATGACTATCCAACACGCGATGGCTCCTGCATCCGGGACTTCATCCATGTGTGTGATATCGCTCATGCACATACGCTCTCCCTCCAATACCTCATCGCAGGAAAAGAAATAAAAAAAGCTGAAGTTTTTAATCTCGGCAGCGGAAACGGTATAACCGTACTCGAAACCATCCATGCTTTTGAAAAAATAAGCGGCGTGAAACTGAATTACACGATCGGCCCGCGGAGACCGGGCGACGTAATCGCCATTTATGCCAACAACGATCTTGCCAGGAAAAAACTGGGCTGGAACCCGAAATATTCATTGGAAGACATGCTGTCCACCGCCTGGCGATGGGAACAGAAAATCAAACTGGATGCAACATTTTACAACAGCAAGTTTTCTGAACTCAATTGATAACCCTTAATACATGTTATAACCAGCAACAAAATGATTACAGTAACAGGACAAAAAGATACCCGAAGCGGCTTTGGAGACGGCATAGTGGAAATAGCCAGAAAAAACCAGGACGTGGTGGCACTCACAGCCGACCTCGCAGGTTCTCTTAAACTCAATCAGTTCATCAAAGAATTTCCGGAACGGTTTATTCAATGTGGAATCGCTGAAGCCAATATGATCAGCATTGCTGCCGGAATGACCATCGGCGGTAAAATTCCGTATACCACTACGTTCGCTAATTTTTCCACCGGCCGGGTATACGATCAGATCAGGCAGTCTGTTGCTTATTCGGGTAAGAATGTAAAAATCTGTGCTTCCCACGCGGGACTAACCCTTGGCGAAGACGGAGCTACTCATCAGATCCTCGAAGATATCGGCATGATGAAGATGGTGCCGGGAATGACCGTGATCGTGCCCTGTGATTATGCCCAGACAAAAGCAGCAACGATTGCCATTGCCGATTATCAGGGACCCGTGTATTTGCGTTTCGGAAGACCGGTATGGCCGATTTTTACAACGGACCTGGAATTTAAAATAGGGAAAGCCCAGTTACTTTTGGAAGGCAAAGACGTTTCTATTTTTGCCTGCGGACACCTGGTATGGATAGCATTGGAAGCAGAAAAAATACTGAACGAAAAAGGTATTTCTGCAGAAGTCATAAATATCCATACCATCAAGCCCCTGGATACAGATTCGGTTTTGAAATCCATTCGTAAAACGAAATGTGCTGTTTCCGCCGAAGAACATAATATCATTGGCGGATTGGGTGACAGTATAGCGCAGGTAGCGACTAAACATCAGCCCATTCCCCAGGAGTACGTTGGCACCAATGATACTTTCGGAGAAAGTGGAACGCCTGCCCAACTCTTGGAAAAATATGGGCTGGATGCGGCGCATATCGTGCAGGCTGCTGAAAAAGCTATTGCCCGGAAAAATAAATAACCCATTAATCCGTATACAAAGTCTAACCTGATTTATCCTGATGGCGGAGCAAAAAACGGATACTGAATTATTGGCCTTGTTCCGCGAGCCGGCGACAAAAGAAAAAGCATTCAATATACTTGTAAAGAAATATCAGGAACGGCTCTATTGGCATATACGCCGTATGCTGGTTGATCATGATGATTCCAATGATGTAATGCAGAATGTATTCATCCGGGTCTGGAATGCCCTGGCTAACTTCCGGGAAAATGCCCAGCTCTATACATGGCTCTATCGGATAGCAACCAATGAGTGCCTGACCTTTCTGGATCAGCAAAAAAAGAAAGCGACCGTTTCCATAAATGATTTAGAAAGTGGGTTGAGCAATAAAATCAGGGCTGATAAAGATTTTGACGCCAATAAACTAGAGTGGAAATTACAATTGGCCATTCAGCAATTGCCTGATAAACAGAGAGTTGTATTTACCCTCCGCTATTATGACGAAATGCCTTATGAAGAAATGAGCACCGTTTTGGAAACCTCGGCGGGAGCTTTAAAAGCTTCTTATCACCACGCGGTGAAAAAAATTGAAGATTTTATTCTCAATCATTAAACATTGAGGCCCTAAAAGGGTCTTATTGAAACCCATGGAATGGTTGAAAGAAATAGAAGCTGAGTTATCCGGGATCGCACCGGTTCTGGGTAAAGACGGAATTACGGTACAACCGTATCGTGTTCCGACGGGTTATTTTGAGCATTTTGCTGACCATCTGCTCCAAAGAATCAGGATAGATGAAGAAAACGGGCTTTCAAAAACGGAATCAAACCAGGCTGGAGATCTGAGTAAGGCCGGCTATCCGGCAGCGTTGCCGGAAGAAAATCCGGATTCCGAAATGACCTCGCTTTCTCCCTTACTTGCTGGTCTCGAACGGAAAACCCCTTATCAGGTTCCTGGTTATTATTTCAGTGAATTTAAGGCGAATACAGATATACCGGCA
>JAYVXJ010000801.1:0-3449 GCA_043785285.1 Chitinophagaceae bacterium | reverse complement strand
GTGCAGGAGGGTTGCTCGTTCCGCTGAATGATTCGGATCTGGTTATTGACCTGATCAAAAAACTGGATGCAAAGCTGATCCTGGTCAGCCGTAATTATCTCGGAAGCATCAATCATTCCCTGCTTTCTGCAGAAATATGCAGGTTCCACGAACTAACCGTTGCCGGCTGGGTTTTCAATGATCAGTTTATGGACTACGAAGGGGAAATTGTTTCCTGGACGGGAATTCCGGCTTTGTTCTCTATTCCTTTCCTGAAAAACAGATCCAGAGAATCGGTTTATATGGAAGTCCAACGCATGGGAGAACGGGTCAGAAACCTACTTTTACCCGTTCCCGGCCATCCCCGGGAATGAATTATCTTTGCAGGTCGTTATGGTTAATCTGAATTATCCCTTATTAAAACCAGTCAGGATCCTGCTGCTTCCTCTTTCGCTGATTTACGGGTTGATAGTCTATATCCGGAACTGGCTGTTCGATAAAAAGTTTATTCAGTCTGCCGCTTTTAATCTGCCGGTAATTGGTGTGGGTAATCTTTCCGTTGGCGGAACCGGTAAATCGCCCATGGTGGAATTTCTCATAGAAAACCTGAAAGATCAGTTTAAAGTGGCTGTCCTGAGCCGGGGTTATAAACGCAAGACGCGGGGTTATGCACTGGCTACCGGTATCACCAATGCGCTGGAAATCGGTGATGAACCTATGCAGTTCTTTACTAAATTCCCGGATGTTACGGTGGCCGTAGGGGAAGAAAGGATTGTTGCCATCCCGCAGTTGCTGCATGATAAACCCGATACAGAAGTGATCATACTCGATGATGCGTTTCAGCATCGCTATGTTAAAGCGGGATATAATATGTTACTTACGGATGTAAATAATTTATTCACGCGGGACTGGTTCCTGCCAACAGGCGACCTGCGGGATCAGAAAAAAAGCTATCTCCGGGCAAACGTTATTGTGGTCACCAAATGCCTGGCAGATCTCTCCCTGGCGGAAAAGCATCACCTCATAAAGGAAATCAATCCTGCAGCTCATCAAAAGATTTTTTTTTCAGCCATCCGTTACGGGGAACCGTATCAGATCATCAGCAAAAATAAATACATTCCCCGGCCCGAAACAGAAGTGCTGCTGGTGACCGGCATCGCGAATCCGACGCCTTTAAAAAAACACCTGGAAGAAAATTTTAAGGAATATGATGAACTGGCATATAGCGATCATCACATTTTTACCATTGATGACCTGAACTATATACTGAAACGGTTTCAGCAGATCCAGTCCGATCATAAAATCATCCTCACTACGGAAAAAGATGCCGTGCGGCTGCTTAAGTTTTCTCATCAATTACAGGAACTGCCTCTTTTTGTGATACCAATCCAGCCGGTAATATTATTTCATGAAGAAAGTGAGCTTATCCGCTTAATTACTACATTCATTCAGGATTTTCCTGATCAAGATTAATCATTTATGAGTCATAAACATCCAGATAAAAAAAAGAAAAAATCAACGAATCTTTTATATAAAGGCACGCTGGAAGTAACGCGCTCAGGAATGGGCTTTGTTGTTTCAAAAGCTTTTGGGCAGGACGTGCTCGTACGACCGAACGATTTCAATACCGCCATGCATGGTGATACGGTATTGATAAAGATCACCAGGGGACAGGCCGGTAATGGCCGCGTGCAGGGCGAAGTGGAAGCGGTTACCGAAAGAAAGCAAACTGATTTCCCGGGCCATATTGAAATGGGCGATGGCTTTGCTTTCTTTATTGCGGAAACTGCCCGTCCTATGCCCGACGTGTATGTAACCCGTGCAAAACTCAATGGGGCAGTGGACAAAGACCGGGTGATTGTGCGCATTACGGAATGGAATAAAAATAAAAAGCCACAAGGTGAAGTGATTCAGGTGTTGGATGAATCGGATGAGAATGACCGGGTAATGAAAGAAATTTTGCTCGAAAACGGATTTCCGATTGTTTTTCCGGAAGAAGTATTGCTGGCATCCGGGAAACTGCCGGAACTTATTCCAACCGAAGAGATAAATAAAAGAAAGGACTTTAGAAAAGTACTCACTTTTACTATAGATCCGGCAGACGCCAAAGATTTTGATGATGCCATTTCTTTCCGGGAAATTGAAAATGATTTGTATGAAGTGGGAATACACATTGCTGATGTAAGCCATTATGTGCAAACAGGATCCGTGCTGGATGATGAAGCATACCAACGCGCCACTTCCGTTTATCTGCCGGACCGGGTAAACCCCATGCTGCCGGAAAGGATCTCCAATGAGCTTTGTTCATTGAGGCCAAATGAAGACAAGCTTACTTTTTCTGCGGTCTTTACGATCACCTCCAAAGGAGAAGTAAAAGATTATTGGCTGGGAAGAACGGTGATTCATTCTGACCAGCGTTTTGCTTATGAAGACGTGCAGGAGATCATAGAAAAGAAAGAAGGGAAACTGGAGAACGTAATTTTGATTCTGCATGACCTGGCCCAGCGGTTTCGTAAACAACGGATCAAAAAAGGGGCAATCAATTTTTCATCTGTGGAAGTGAGATTCAAGCTGGATGAAAAAGGTAAGCCCATTGGCATCACCATAAAAGAAAGCAGAGAGTCGCATCAGTTGATCGAAGAGTTCATGTTGCTGGCCAACCGGACAGTAGCCACCCATGTCTCCAAAATAAAAATCAAAAAAAAGCCGATTCCGTTTCCTTACCGGGTGCATGATACACCGGATAAAGAAAAGCTTGCCCCTTTCGTTTTATTTGCTAAAAAATACGGCCATCATTTTGATACAAAAACGCCCGAAGGCATTGCCGCTTCTTTTAACCTGATGCTGGGGGATGTTCGGGGTAAACCGGAACAGCATGTGCTGGAACAATTAGGTATACGGACAATGGCCAAAGCCATTTACACAACGGAAAACATTGGTCATTACGGACTCGGATTTACCAATTACTGTCATTTTACTTCGCCGATACGCCGTTATCCGGATGTGCTGACGCACCGCATCCTGCAGGAAGTGCTGGATGAAAATATCCAGATCCATAAAAAGCTCGACGAACAATGCAAATATTGCAGTGAAAGAGAAAGGGCAGCGATGGACGCTGAACGGGCAGCCAACAAATATAAACAGGTGGAATACATGAAGGAATTTGTAGGTGATGAGTTTGAAGGTGTGATCAGCGGTGTAGCTGCTTTTGGTTTCTGGGTTGAAACGGTTGAGCATAAATGCGAAGGACTGGTGAGCCTCAACAGCCTGATGGAATACGATGATTTCCGGATTATAGAGGGGGACTATGCACTCGTTGGTCGTCGAAGTGGAAGAAGCTTCCGCATGGGCGACAAGGTCAGGATAAAAGTTGTTTCTGCTAATCTGGCCAAACGTCAGTTGGATTACGAATGGGTCCTTTCTTCATCCTCCAAATCCTAATTTCCATTACCGGTAACTATGAAAAGATT
>JAYVXJ010000800.1:0-11138 GCA_043785285.1 Chitinophagaceae bacterium | reverse complement strand
ATGATACTTTTTGGGATTTTGTGTCAACGAACACAGAAGCCACCCATATGATCATTTGGTTAATGAGTGATCGCGCTTTACCAAGAAGCCTGAGAATGATGGAAGGATTTGGGGTGCATACCTTCCGCCTGATAAATAAGGAAGGCGTGTCTTCTTTTGTTAAATTTCATTGGAAACCTTTATTGGGCATGCATTCCTTATCCTGGGATGAGTGCCAGAATATTTCCGGGAAGGATGCTGATTTTCACCGCAGGGACCTTTGGGATGCCATTGAATCCGGGGCTTTTCCTGAATGGGAGCTCGGAGTGCAAATTGTTCCGGAAGCTGATGAACATAAATTTGAATTCGATCTCCTGGATCCCACAAAACTAATTCCAGAAGAACTGGTGCCGGTTGTACGGATCGGTAAAATGACTTTAAATCGCAATCCCGATAACTTCTTTGCTGAAACAGAACAGGTTGCCTTTCATGTGGGTCATATTGTTCCGGGAATTGATTTTAGCAATGACCCATTAATGCAAGGTCGCCTGTTTTCATATACAGATACACAATTGATTCGTTTGGGCGGACCTAACTTTCAAGAAATACCCATTAATCGTCCGGTGGTGCCGGTCCATAATAATCAGCGGGACGGCTTCATGAGACAAACGATTAACAAAGACCGTACAAGTTATAACCCAAATACGTTAGGCAATGGTTGCCCTTTCCAGGCAGGAGCTTTGAAGGGCGGCTTTACCAGCTTTCCTGAAAAGATAGATGCTAGTAAAATCAGGGAACGCAGTCCAAGCTTTTTTGATTTCTTCAGTCAGGCTACTTTGTTCTATAACAGCCAGAGCGAGCCTGAAAAAAATCATATTATTAATGCGCTACGTTTTGAATTGGGAAAAGTGGAAACGGTTTCTATCCGGGAAAGAATGCTGGGTATTCTGACTCATGTTGATAAAGGATTGGCAGAACATGTAGCCTATGGACTGGGTTTACAAATTCCAGTTGATATCGGATTAATAAACCAGGGTGTCCCTGCAGACGCTGATCCTAAAACTTACCAGCCAACCTTGAAAAAAGGAACGCTTAAAAAATCTGCTGCACTAAGCATGGCCAACCAGGCTCATGATTCAATAAAAACCCGTAAAATAGCCATTCTTGCAACTGACGGAGTGAATGAAAGTTCTTTAATGGTGGTTAAAAAAGCGTTATTGAAAGAAGGGGGGGTAGTAGAGATTGTAGCACCCAGACTTGGCGTGATTAATGGAGCAAAGAATGAAAAAATACCCGTTGACAGGAGTCTGCTCACAACGCCTTCCGTAGTATATGATGCTGTATATGTTCCCGGAGGTGCAAAAAATGTTACTGCTTTGGAAGCAGACGCGGATGCAATCCATTTTCTAAATGAAGCATTTAAGCATTGTAAAGCTATAGCATCAGACGCCGATGCCTTACCTATTTTAAACGCCAGCAATTTCTCCAAAAAACTGCCCAGAGATTATACTGATGATACCGTAATGAAAGAAGGAATCGTTTTGGGAAGTGATGCCGGAGCACTTTCATCCAAATTCATCAAAGCAATTAAAATGCATCGTTTCTGGGATCGGGAGAATGCCCTGAAAATACCTGGATAAAGTCAACTCCGGCAAGGCTGCCACAAGGAGGATTTTTCACCAGGAGAAGCCTTAAATCTTAACATTGACTGAATAAAATCAATGTTATCTTTATATGATCACTTTTGTGGTATAAAATATAAGTAGCAATGGCAAAAAAAGTTAAACAACATCCTCAGAAATCGTTAAAAAAAACGATCCTGAAGGATATCGAAGGTAAACTGGCAGAATCCCTCAAAGAATACCATAAAAAGATAAGCGAAAAGAAATTCAAAAAGAAACTCCGCAAAGCAGGTAAAATACTTACCAGTTCGCTGGCTACTGAAAGCATTACCGTTGTTCCGAAGAAACAGCCTAAGCCGAAGAAAACCAAGGTGGTTGCTTCCTCTGAACTGGTTTCCTAAGGCATAATGAGTTTTGGGAAATTACAACTTCCGGAATTATTTATTGAAGTCTGCCGACGAAACTATTCTTTAGCCGGTATTTTCGTTTACCAATGCGCAAACCTGATTTCATGGAAAATGCTTTTCCCCAGGAAAAAAACGCCTGCCATAAGCATTACCAGCAGGAGAAACAGCATGATCAGGATAAAACGAATCTTTCCGGCCTGCGTTTTCGCTTTTATCCGGCTCGTTTCTATAACAGATCCAGGCAAAAAGCGGAAAGAAAGATGCAGTAGTAAGGGCACCAGGATGAGATCGTCCAGATAGCCGATAAAAGGAATAAAATCCGGAATTAAATCAATTGGACTTAGCAGGTATGTTAAAGAGAAAAGAACAGTTAGTTTTGCATACAACGGCGTATGGGGATCCCGGATGGCAAAATAAAGGACAAGGATTTCCTGTTTAAGTCCCCAGTTCCTTTTTTTCAATGACCTCCGCACAACTCCCATTAACTCAAAATAAGCTATTTTTTGTAAACCCCATGCCAGAGGCCAGGTGATTAATGAATCATCCAGGAAATGATACGGGAATTATGGTACGATCCTATTTTTATTTACCTTTGCAGCATCAGTAATTTTATTACCTAACCGTCCGGATTGATTATGCTTCATTCAGTCATTACAGGCTCCGGTTCTTATATTCCTCCTTCCGTCCAGACAAACCAGGACTTCGCCAAACATGTTTTTTATTCTGCAAACGGAATAGCCCTTCACAGCAACCCGGATGAAGTAGTTAACAAGTTTAAAAAGATTACCGGCATCGAGGAAAGACGCTATATCTCAAACGATCTTAATACCTCAGATTTAGGTTTCGAAGCGGCTAAACTGGCTATTATAGATAGCGGAACAGACCCCGAAACCCTCGACCAGTTGATTGTTGCCCATAATTTCGGAAACGTTATAAAAGATACCACCCAAACAGCTGCTGTGCCATCGCTGGCCAGCCTGGTGAAAAATGCATTAGGGATACGTAATCCCAATTGCGTGGCGTATGATATTTTATTCGGTTGCCCGGGATGGCTACAGGGCCTTATTCAATCGGATGCCTATTTAAAAGCAGGATTCGCAAAAAAAACCCTGATCATTGGCACGGAAGCTTTATCCCGGGTAATCGACATGTATGACCGGGACAGTATGATCTTCAGTGACGGGGCAGGTGCTGTAGTGCTGGAACAAAAAGAAGGGGATATTTCGTCTGCAGGTATATTAGGATACATATCGCAAACATATGCCATGGAGGAAGTGGATTATATCAATACAGGCGTGTCCTACTACCCGGGCAGCGATCCCAGCGTCCGGTATTTAAAAATGAAAGGACGTAAAGTGTATGAGTTTGCCATAAAACAAGTTCCCACGGCGATGAAATTATGCCTGGAAAAAAGCGGGATACCCATCCACGAACTGAAGAAAATATTTATTCATCAGGCAAATGAAAAAATGGACGAAGCGATTATAAAAAGATTGTATCAACTTTATGAAATTGAAGAACCACCACTAAATATCATGCCCATGAGCATCAGTTGGCTGGGCAATAGTTCTGTCGCTACCGTTCCTACCCTGTTTGACCTGGTGCGTAAAAACCAGTTACCGCCTCATGAACTGCACCCGGGAGATGTATTATTATTTGCTTCTATTGGCGCCGGAATGAATATCAATGCCGTGTGCTACCGGTACTGATAGCCTCTATTAAAAGGATATTGGCAAAAGAATCCGCCGTTCTACTACTCATAACTTATTCGAATCCCAATTTCCGTCAAAAATAAAGCCCCTCCAAACGAAGGGGCTTCATTTTCATTTATATTAAATCCTACGATTTCGGCATATCGAAAATTTTCGGATCCACATCTTTGTTTACTTCAATCTTATTCACTTTGGAAGTGATACTAAACTGACCACCATAACTGATCTCAATATTAAATGGATACACAATTCCGAAATCGGTCTTTTTAAAATCGGTGAACGTGCTGGATACTTCCATCGACTGTCCCATCAGGGTAGCTGTCTTGGATACTTTCGTGAGATAATAAGTGGCTGAATCAATATAAAAGGTTGTCTCCACAGAATCTGCACTGGTCGCTTTCAGCTTATAGGCTCCCGCTTCCTTGCCCTGCAGTTCCACTTTGTATCCTTTAGCAGCATAGTCATAAAGCGGAGTCGTCAGATCAATCGACTCCTTACCTTGTTTATACATTTCATCGGGGAGCGGTTGCGCTGTGTTCGCTCCTGCCATCGGATTAATTGTCCAACCTCCTTTATCTGTGTAAACCTGGATGATTTTCTGACCATTGATTTCAGCCTCCATCCGGTATCCTTTATTATTGATAACCGTAATCGAGCTGGGTCCTTCATTACCCATAGCATCAACCGTGTTTTCCATGTGGAGTGATTTAACCTGCGCAATTTTGTCTTTCCCGCCGATAGCTTCAAAATGCTTATTAATAATGTCCTCTGCGCTTTGTGCCCGGATACCCGTGAATGCGGTTAGCGAAAGGATAACGGCCAGACAACTTTTCAGCATTTTCATGTTTGCGTTTTTTTTATTTATAAATATCCCATTTTTATTTGAAGCAGCAATTTCCCTTTTTCCGGATTATATAAATCCTTTTTCCGATTCCGTAACCCTATTTCAATGTTTCCCGCTTGTTTTGCAGGATGAAATATCAGGCCCTGACACTGCTTTCAACCTTGCTGATCGGCACGAATTTTTCCGTTGAAGCTCAGCAGTTTACAACCAAAGCACAACAGTTAATCGCAACCAGCGAAGATTCACTCCATGCAGGTATCAATAGCCAGAAAACGGTGATTTCCGGATATGGAAGCGCTTTTTATCAACGCAATTTTAACGAGCACCAGTCCACGCTAACCCTGGAAAGGGCCGTTTTGTTTGTTGGCCACCAGTTCTCGCAGAAAATTTCCTTCTTTTCGGAACTGGAAATAGAAAATGCCAAGGTGGAAGGCGGGGAATCCAATGGCGCAGAAATAGCCATGGAACAGGCTTTCCTGAAGTTTAACCTGAATCCAAAGCAATACCTGGTCGCCGGATTGTTCACCCCCCGTATTGGCATCCTCAATGAAAATCACCTGCCGGTTAATTTCAATGGGGTTGAACGACCGCTGGTAGAGCAACTCATCATTCCCGCTACCTGGCGCGAACTCGGTATTGGATTTTCTGGTTCGCTCGACCGTCTTCCATTGAACTACAGCATAGCCATTTTAAATGGCTTAAATGCCGAACATTTTGAACATGGTAATGGCATTGCGGGAGGGCGGGCAGAGGGAAACCTCGCTTCAGCAAACAACCTGGCTGTTACTGCATCGGTTCAATATGCCTGGACAGATTTTAAATTTCAGGTTTCTGGCTATACTGGAGGAACCATTGGCCTGAGTCCGAGAGGGGCTGACAGTCTGGGTTTGAATAGCGGCGCTTTTGGCACCCCAATCTATCTGGGAGAAGCTGATCTGCAGTATAGCCGGAACGGATTTTCTGCGAAAGCCCTGGGTGTTTATATCAGCTATCCCGATGCCGGCAAGATCAATAACCGTTTTAGTAAAAATATGGCCAGTGGCTTGTATGGAGCTTATGTGGAACTAGGGTACGACTGGCTGAATAAAAAAAACAACCAGGGCCAGCTGATCAGTTTTGCCCGACTGGAAACACTGGACATGAACTTGTCCATTCCCGGTAAAGGAGATGCCATATATGATGGAACAGAAAAGCAAACGCACCTGGTTGCCGGATTCAGCTATCTTCCCTTGCCTAATGTGGTAATAAAGGCAGATATACGTCTGCTGCATACAGGTCCGCAAAACCCCGACCTCATCATCAATCCGCCACCCAATCAGTTACCTTACCGGCAACGCAATCAGTTCCTGAACATCGGCATCGGATATTCATTTTAGGAATTACGTTAAATCGTTTTTGAACATTCATCCGGAAACCATGAACACAGAACGTAGAAAATTTATAAAAACATCCTGTACTCTTTGTCTGCTGGCAGCGGGAGGATATTTATTTTCCGAACTCGCAGCATGCAGTCCCGCTTCCAAGGTATTGAAAGTTCCGGTATCCGGCAATTCGGTTCATATTCCACTGTCTTCTTTTGCAACAGAACCATTGATCATCGTAAGGCCTTCGGGATGGTATTTCGATATCGCAGTAAGAAAAATAGAAGACAATACGTACGAAGCGCTTCTGCTGCAATGCACACATCAGCACAATCAATTGGTCGTGAATCCTCCTGGTTATAAATGCAATCTTCATGGAAGCCAGTTCAACGAAAACGGAAAAGTCGTGAAGGGACCTGCAGAAATGCCGCTGAAAAAATTTAATACCACGCTGAACAGCAATCAGCTGATTATTCACCTCAACGCTTAATTGCTGGGAGATCAGACTTTCGAATCGAAATTCGTGGCGCCACCTGCTCCTGTGTTTGGAGGGCTGGGAACAATATATAATAATGTTTCCTGCATCAAATGTCATCGAAATGATGGCGGTGGATTACCTACAACAGGCTCCGCTACATCCGGGCTACTCAGGCCTGTTCCTGCACGTCGAAATGTGACCGATCCGGATGCAAATCCTTACACCGACCTGTTGCTTTCATCCAGTTAACCAAACAGCAGAGAGATCAGTTGCTGAAATTCTTGAATTCACTATAGGCATCCTGTTTCTCTCCGGCTTACCTTCGCGAAACAATAAAACTGGATTTATGAAAACAGGGGTAATCGGATATGGCATAGCTGCGCAGGTAATGCATCTTCCTTTTATTACGACCAATCCGCATTACCAACTCGTGTGTATTCTGCAAAGGCATGGCAATACCGCAAAAGAAAAATATCCGGCTATTCAATTGGTAAGGAATATGGACGAGATGCTGGCCGATCCGTCCCTGGAACTGGTAGTAATAACCACGCCCAACGATACCCATTTTGAATATGCTTCCCGGTCACTCAGAGCCGGCAAACATGTGCTGTTGGAAAAGCCCTTCACCATCACCAGCGAAGAAGCAAAAAAACTCTTGGTTATTGCAAAGGAATCCGGCAACGTACTCAGTGTATTTCAGAACAGAAGGTATGTGAGTGATTTTTTAACGATTCAGCAATTACTAGAAGAAAAAAAACTCGGCGAGATTGTGGAATTCGAAGCACACTACGACCGGTACAGACCGGAACAAAGACCAAATGCCTGGCGGGAAGAGGATGCCCCCGGCACCGGCATATTATACGATCTCGGCGCACACCTGATTGATCAGGCATTTTGTTTGTTCGGCTTACCCAAATCGGTAACAGCAGACCTGCGTATTCAACGACCGCACGCCAAGACAACCGATTACTTTGAACTGTGGCTGGATTACGGTTTCACTAAAATTATTTTAAAATCGGGTATGCTTGTCCGTGAGCCCGGACCCAGGTACATGATTCACGGAACAAAGGGATCTTTCATTAAGTATGGAGAAGATCCGCAGGAGGCTTTGTTGAGACTGGGTGTTCTTCCCAATACAAAAGACTGGGGTAAAGAACCGGAAGAAAACTATGGTTTACTCCATACTGAAATAAACGGACAGATCATAAGGGAAAAATATCCGTCGCTGACTGGAAATTACGGGGGTTTTTATACTGACCTGTATGATACGATTGTAAACGGAAAGCCTTTGCGCGTTAAACCGGAACATGGCTATAATACGGTTAAGCTGATTGAACTCGCCACGGAAAGCAATCAGAAAAATGGCACGGTAGTCTGCAGGGACCTGATTGATGCTCCTTATATTTAAATAGTCAGCAGACTGCATCCGCGAAGATCGCTGTTGTCCATTCTGCCAATTACTTCAAAAGATCCGTCCGGATAAACTTTTGCCAGATCGTCTGTAGCCACAAAAGCACAGGAATCGCGATTGGCGAGATCAATAATATTCAGCAACCCTTCACCGGTTAGCTGTACGTCCAGCGGATCATCTTCCTTCCTGATCATTGCTTTCATCCAGGGCACCGGCTGGTATATTCCATTCCCTTTTGAATATGCCTGTGATAGCAGTTCCGTCATTCCATATTCGGAATGGATTTCTTTTACCCCCAGCCTCTGCATCAGGGTTTCATGTAATTGGGCGCGCGTGATCTCTTCGCGCCGGCCTTTCATGCCTCCCGTCTCCATAACCAGGGTATGTTGCAAAAGCATCGGAAATTTTTCTGCAAAATCCAGCAGTGCGAAACTCGCGCCGATCAACAACGATTTTTGTTTCTTTTTTTCCAGTTCCAACAACAGCTCATGCAGCATGTCGAATGCATACAAATAAAACCCACTCTGCTTATGGTTGCTTTGCCGGATGAGTTCATCCACCATAAAAACAAGGGATGATCCGGATCTTTCCAGGTAAGCAGGTAAAAGACCGATTATACAATAATCTGTAACGGAGCCATAAAACAATTCGAAGCCACGCATGAAACTCTCCCGGTATAAAGAAATGGAGGCCACTTCATGATGGCTTGCCAGTTGACCCGTAGTGCCACTGCTTTCAAAAATGATTTCCGGAACGAATGAACCTGTTTTTACAGCTTGCGTTTTAAAAAAAGAGATCGGCAAAAAAGGAATCTTTTCCAAACCGGGAATCATTTCCGGATGGATATGAAACGAATTGGCAAACTGCCGGAAGAGCTCATTTTGAGCATACTGGGTGTTAAAAATCCGGAAGGCCTCGCGGGTAAAGTTTTTGGGCAACCCGTCCGGAATATTATCGTATTGATTAACAGATGAAAGATTGTTCATATCCATAAGCAGAATGTAAAATAAAAACAAAATGAATTCTAAAAACCGGCACAATACTAAAGCATTTCGCGAAAATCCGTTAATTTGCAATGTTCAAAACACGTACATGAGGTCGAGGTATCCGCTTCTTTTTAGCCTGTTCTTATTTGCCCTGGGTTGCAGTAAGGATAAATTTGAAGTAAACCCCAGCCTTCGGATCAAATCGTTTACTAAAACAGTTCCGGTAAACGGAACGTTCAATACGGTTTTGGAATACAGTCAAAAAAATGGAAAGATTGATGGAGATACCTTATTGGTTTTCCGTCACCGGTATAATCAACTTCCACTCCCTGTTGGTACCCCGACCGTCGATACCTTTTTTACTATCCTAAGCAGCTCGGGAACACCAATACCGAACTCGAATAGTGCTGAGTTCAGTTTAAATCTGGACTATATAAATATTCATATTGATAATGGGGAAAATGATACCATTGATTTTCAATTTGCTTTAATTGATCTTGCAAGAAGAAGTAGCGATACCGTTAGAACAGGTAAAATTGTCATTCTTCAATAATCACGAACACCTTGGATTTGCTACGGAAAATTTTTAACTTTTTTCTCTTCAGTAGTATCTACATTTCACTTTGTTCGGTATTAATGACCTGGCAAACAAGTCATGTGCTCCATCTTCCTGTTTCCTACGATTTTTTCTGGTTTGTATTTTTTGCCAGCATCTGCAGTTACAATTTTCACTGGTTCCTGACCCCTCAATCGCATAAATCTCCGGACCGCGTAAAATGGACCCATGAGCATAAGAATGGTCATTTGTTATTTTATTTCGCAGGCGTTATCGGTTCTATTATCCTTTTTATCAAATTGCGTCATCACTGGTTTGCCCTGCTGTTTGCCACGCTTATTACGTTTCTTTACTCCGCACCTAAAATCCCGCTTCCTTATTTCCGTTTTTTAAAACAGGTAGCCATTGGGAAAACCACTTTCCTCACCACGGTATGGACCTATGTAACTGCCATCATGCCTGTATTTATTGCGGGAGAACATTTTAATCATCAGATGAAACTATTTGCCGCCAGCCGTTTCTTCCTGATCTATGGCATATGTATTTTGTTTGATTACCGTGACCGGGAGGATGATAAAGAAGAGGGTATCCGTAGCATGATCACCTACTTTGATGAGAAAGGGGTAAACCGGCTCTTTGCATTTTCCATGATCGCTTTTGTTGTATTTACCCTGGGTATGCTTTTTACAGGACTTTCCCTGATTTCTGTTGCTGTCCTGCTCATTCCCGGTTTTATTCTGGCTATTCTTTATCCGTATGCAAAACGTAATTTTTCCGATTATCTCTACTATTTTGTGCTTGATGGATTAATGATGCTTTCCGGGCTACTGATGCTATTACTTCCAATTTGATTATTTTTGGCCTTAAATCAGCATTCATGGCCAAAGGCTCAGGCTCTTCCCTTTCTAAAAAATCCATACTCAAAGAAGCTTCTTATTCCTTTCTAAAAGATTACCTGAACACGCCTTCTCCGGTTGGTTTTGAAAGTGAGGGTCAGAAAAAATGGATCAGGTATATCAACCCGTATATCGACAGTTACTTTACGGATCCTTATGGATCTGCTGTGGGGGTTATCAATGTCAAATCAGATTTCAGAGTGGTGATTGAAGCACATGCCGATGAGATCAGCTGGTTTGTCAACTATGTGAACCCCGAAGGACTTTTATATCTAAAAAGAAATGGAGGCGTTGACCACCAGGTTGCTCCGGCGCAGCGCGTCATCATCCATAGCAGCAAAGGTCCGGTTAAAGCTGTTTTCGGATGGCCTGCCATCCATACCCGACAGGGAAATCCCGATACCAAGGAAGTGCATCCAAAACTCGATAACCTGTTTCTGGACTGTGGGGCGCGCAACCGCAAGGAAGTGGAGGATCTGGGCATCCATCCCGGTTCTGTAGTCACTTATCAGGATGGCTTTGATGAACTGGCTTACGATACCCTGATCGCACGCGCTTTCGACAACCGTATCGGCGGATTCATGATTGCAGAAGTGGCCCGTTTGCTGAAAGAAAATAAAAAACAACTACCCTACGGATTATACATCGTGAATGCCGTTCAGGAAGAAATAGGTTTGCGTGGAGCAGAAATGATCGCCCGGAGAATTAAACCCCATGTAGCTATCATTACTGATGTTACCCACGATACCGCTACGCCGATGATCAATAAACTGGTAGAAGGAGACAATACCTGCGGAAAGGGTCCCTCCCTGGCCTTCGGCCCGGCCGTACATAATAAACTGCTTTCCTTTGTACGGGAAACCGCAGCAAAGAAAAATATTCCGGT
>JAYVXJ010000799.1:0-3470 GCA_043785285.1 Chitinophagaceae bacterium | reverse complement strand
GGTATCCCAACAGGCCGTTTTCCCGGTTAATGTTTACGGATTTATACAATTCCGGATTAAAGCACACGATATAATCAGCGTGGAGGAATTCCCTGAGCTTGGGATTTTTTAGCCGGAACAGGTTACTGTGGTAATCAGCCTGAATATGAAGTACCGCATCTTCTGATTGATGATTATACCAGAACGTTCCAAATGCTACACTTGTACTAATCAGATTTTTCCCGGCGAGCCAGAATTTCTGTCCTTCCAGCGAGGTATAGGTTCTCTTTCTGCCCACCCATTCGTCAAGACCAAAAGAAGCGGAAGCATTGTACCCAAGCGGAATATCTTCCGTTTTTCCAAAGCCGAAAAAATAATTGGTTTTAAAGAATTCCTGGTGAAAGAATACCAGCTTGCTGAGCAGGTATTGGTGATTGTTATATAACGGATCCGATTTCAAAGAATCCTGCGCAGGTAGTTTGGAAAAATCCATCGTATACCGGCGCAGTTCCACCGCAATATTCGGCTTTGTACTATTGTATCCGGTGCCCTTAAACTGATTCCTGAAATTATACCCGCCCCAAATGTCTACAATACTGTATTGATAATCCCGATATAAAGTATCCGGTAAACTAAAAATATTGATGGATTTGTTTTGCGACAGCGTAAGTCCTCCCGTTAATGTAGCCCAGGAACTGTACAGTGGCCGGTTGATATTGATATAGGTAGATTTTTCATACACGCCGGTATCCGTGGTGGCACGGTCATTCAACACACTATATCCAACTGCCACATCCGCATATGTTCCCGCCAGGTTGTATTTGGTATATCCAAAACCGGTACGCCATTGCGGCGAGTACGGTTTATCCCATTTAAAACCCACAAACACCCGTTGTGCCGCACCCAGTAAATTGGTATTGAAAACCGTAGCCGCTGCTCTGTTGGCGCTGAAATTGGATACGGATCCTCCATATTCAAAAACGTCCTTGGTAACCACTACGATGTCGATGGAATCCCCTCTCTGATAGCTATTGATTACATATAACCGGGCATCCTGGATAAAAGGAAGGCTTCGCAGGTATCGTTCATTGTCAACCAGCTTATAGGCATTCACGGTGTCCCCCTCCTTAAAAAAAAGTGCCTGTTTGATTGCCCAGGTTCTCGTATTATAGTGAAACCGGTTGGCAAATCGGATCAGTTTTGAAGAAGCTACCAGGGTATCTTCAATTGCAGTACCGAATACTTTGCGCTGGTTAAAATAAATATACCGGATATGTTTTCCGCCATATACACTAAACGTATTCTCCCGGTTCTTCCAGATTATACTGTCCGCGTCGGGTGGATGTTCATCCTTCTTTGACAGCTGTGAAAGCAGTGAATCCCGTTGCTGCCGGTCGGTGATGATATTTATATACCTCGAAATTCCATTATGACTTTTTTTAATGGAAGAAGCGGGCTCTTTTTGTGGAACAGTGTCCCGGATTATGTTAATGGCAGCAAAATCACGGGCCTTCAGGGATGTGGAGAGACCGGATAACAACCATAGCAGGCCAAGACGGTTAATAATATGCAAGAATTTTTTCAAATTTCGGGGTGCTTCTCCTTTCTGCTTTGAATACGATTCCGGGCTACATTTCGACAGGAAGTTTTTTATCCACTCACCGACTGAAAATCCATCCGAAGTAAATGGAATTCCGCCGATTCCCAAAATAATTCAGGTTAATCCGGCTATCCGGCCAGTTCTCCGGATTTTAGCATAAAATAATCATGCCTTCCCTGCGTTTAAACCCAGGTAACCCCCGTCTTCTTTTCAGTGCTTCCGCGCAAATGGAGAAGCCGCCCAAAAACCCTTCTTCATGAACCGAATCTACCCGGGCTTTCTACTGACTTTTATAGGTTGTGTTTCGCTTACGGCTTCTGCTCAAAAGGGAGTGCCACTACCCTCTTTTAAAAATGGTTCCCTTCCGGCCGGGTACAGCATCCTTCATCATAAATTAAATAATCCGCTTTGGAAATCTGCCCGCTACAACAATAACTATTTCCTGCTCGTACACTTCGACCGGATTCCGGACGAGTCCCAAAAAATTAATCTGGCTTCACAAGGATTTCTGCTCGATCAATATATTTCAAACAATAACTGGCTCGCCCTGTGGAAAGAGAATAGCGATGGCAGAAGTCCGGAGAACAGCGCCATTGCTGAGTTATATGCTATTCCGCCGGAATTGAAGATAAGCCCAAAATTAAAAACCATTGCTCCGGAAAAACAAACCCCGGAAGACCTGATTGCCGTAAGTTGTTTCGGAGGTATTGATCCGGCGCTTATTCAACAGGAATTGCAAAAGGCCGGGGCGGAAATGGTAATCACGAAAATCAAACCCGCCCATATCTTTTTTATCCGGGCCGGAATGACCGTTCTGGAAAAAATTGCGATCCTTCCTTTTGTGGCATCCATCAATCCCCAGCGCATCAAAGACGTTCCTTTAAATTATAATAACCGGGCAATCCATGCTGTACAGTCCCTCGCTGCAACTATCGGGAGGAACCTGCAGGGAAAGGGTGTTATAGTGGGCATTGGGGATAATGCCAATCCGTCGAGCCACGTGGATTTCACCGGCAGACTTATTATGCGAACAGATGAACCCATCGATTACCATGGAACGCATACCAGTGGTACTGTTGCTGGAGCTGGCATATTAAATCCACTTTATAAAGGTATGGCCCCCAGAGCCCGGCTGATAGAAAATGATTTCAGTAATATTATCGTAAATTCTCCTACCTATTCATCTGATTATAACATGATTTTGACGAATAACTCCTATTATAACGGAGCTGCCGGATGTCCGGGCAATGGGGAATATGATGCGCTTAGCAACTATGTGGATTCCCAGTTAACCGCCTTTCCGAAACTGCTGCATGTCTTTGCTGCGGGAAATGACGGAGGGCAGACCTGCTCCCCATTCCCCGTAGCATTTGCTACCATTAAATCTGGTTTTCAAACCGCTAAAAATGTATTGACCGTCGGGGGTGTTAACAATGCCACATATACCATTTATGCCGGATCCAGTCACGGCCCGGTGACCGATGGCCGGATCAAACCTGAAGTAGTTGCCGGAGCTGTGAATATAATTTCCACTTTCCCCGGAAATACGTACGGCGGGTTGTCCGGCACCAGTATGGCTGCGCCCACAACAACCGGCATCCTGGCCCTTATTGTTGAGCGATACCGTCAGCTGCATGGAGGTTTGGATCCTGATGCAGCACTGATCAAAGCCCTGGTCAGCAATAGCGCTGACGATCTGGGCAATCCCGGACCTGATTTTGCTTTCGGCTTCGGGATGTTGAATGCCCGTACTACCGTGGAAGCCCTGGAACAAAACCACTATTTTACCGGCTCTGCCAGTACTAATTCAAATTCCACTTTTACTATTCCTGCTGTGCCTGCCGGCGCTTATCAGTTAAAGCTGATGCTTTACTGGCCCGATCCCGCGGCA
>JAYVXJ010000798.1:0-11206 GCA_043785285.1 Chitinophagaceae bacterium | reverse complement strand
TCGAAACGGTACAAACCCTGATACGCTGAATTATTCAGCTTCAACCATGATGGTCTGTTTCAGCTTGATGGGAACGTTTTTATTCTGGCGGTTGGCTGGCGTCCACAAACCCATGCCGGTAAATGCATTTTCGATCTTCTGGTTCATACGCTCATTACCTCCGCTGATGGCATTTGCATAAATGGTTTTACCGTTGTCATCAATGATGTATTCCAATAATACAAAAGCTTTGCTCTGGCCCGGATCGAGTTCCTTCACCATGTCTGCGCTCAGTTTATCTATGAAGATTTTGAATGCTTCGTTTCCACCCGGATATAACGGAAGTTTATCCACGCTTTTAGCCAGCTCTTCATCCGGAATGGGCTGTCCGGGATGGGTACTCTTTTTGGAGACAGGTGCTTCAATTTTAAGAATTTCAGCTGGCGGCTGCTGAATGTCGTCTGTTATGTATTCTCCCTTCTCATTCACGATGACCGGCGGGATCTCGTGGCTTTTTTCAAAATAGAAAAAAGCATTTCTCATGCTTCTTTCAAAAGGGACATATTCATTGAACTGCTGAAGGAATTTAGTAAGGTAAGAAACACTCCGCGGATTTTTGAAATTGACCGGGAAGATATGAACGGGAATAAAATCCTGCCCCAGGTCCTTGGCATGAGCCGTCAACACGTAGAGTTCTTCAATTTGTCCGTCGGTGATGGGAATACATCCGGTGGTTACACAACTTCCATGAATATAAATATCGCCGCCGGGCTGGGAAAGGTCGCTTAGCAATTTATCGGCGGCATTCGGATAATTCAAACCAAGTGACAAATGATAAACGCTTTTTGGGTTGAATTCATTGATATAATAAAACCCCTCCGGCACCTGGTAGTCACCTGCCATTCTTTTCGGTCCCAGGGATCCGGCCAGTGCACAAATTTTATAGGTCTTGAATAATTTGAATTTATCAGATTGTTTGTTTTTTACCCATACTTCCATTTCACTGTCATATTTGAAAGAACGGATATAAACATAGCGGGCCGGCCAAACCAGCTGCTTGGCACGAAACTGTTTCATCAGGGTGTCTTCTTTCCGGTTGAGCATTTCACTTACCTTGGGAAGTGATTTCTGATAATCCAGGAAATGAACGGAATAGGTAGACGTTTGGCATAAAACCGGAAACCCGAATGCACAGGAGGCTAAAATAAGAAATAGCGGAGGGAAAAACCTGATTTTCATCTTGCAAAGAAAGTTATGCATTGGTACGGATAAAATTACCATTAAAACAAAAATCCGGCCATATTATTATGTCAGGCCAGTTAATAATGGCTGAAAACCAGATTGTTTTATCTTCACGTCACAATTGGGAATATGCTCAAAATCGGAATCTTAGGCGGTGGCCAGCTTGGGCGAATGCTTTTACAGGCTGCGGTCAATTACCCGGTGATCACCCATGTTATGGAAAGCGACCCGGAATGCCCTGCCGCACATCTATGCCATCAGTTCACCCGGGGGGATATCCGGAATTTTGAAGACCTGTATCGGTTTGGAAAAGGACTCGACGGCATTAGTATTGAAATTGAATCGGTTAATGTGGAAGCGCTGGAAAAACTGGAATCGGAAGGCGTGCAGATATATCCTGGCCCTTCGGCTCTTCGCATTATTCGTGACAAGATCCTGCAGAAGCAATTCTATAAAGAACACGATATCCCAACGGCTCCATTTCACATCACACAAAACAGGGATGAACTAAAAAAACACGATGGATTTTTTCCTGCTGTTCATAAAATAGGATCAGGCGGATATGATGGACGCGGCGTGCAAATCATCACGGATCCAAATGGCCTGGGTAAAGGATTTGATGCACCTGCTGTATTGGAAAAAAAAGTGGATATCCATAAGGAAATTTCCCAGATCATTGCCATAAATACTAAAGGGCAGACGGCCATCTACCCAGCAGTAGAAATGATTTTCAACCCGATGCTGAATCTGCTGGATTACCAGCTTAGCCCGGCTGAAATTCCACAGCAAACTTTGTGGAGGATAGAAGCGATCGCATTAAAAGTGGTGAAAGACCTGAAAACGCCCGGCATTTTTGCTGTAGAATTATTTATAGATAAAACCGGGAACGTGCTGGTTAATGAAACTGCACCCCGTGTTCATAATAGTGGTCATCATACCATTGAAGCCAATTACTCATCCCAGTTTGATATGCTCTGGCGGGTGATGCTGGATTATCCTTTGGGAAATCCCAAACACATTGTGCCGGCTGCCATGGTAAATCTGATCGGGAGTGAAGGGCATTCCGGAGAAGCGCAATATGAAGGGCTTGATGAAATACTTAAGATGGAAAATGTTTTCCTCCATTTATATGGAAAGAAAGAGACCAGGCCGGGGAGGAAAATGGGCCATGTTACCATTCTGGGCGCGGATAAAAGTGATCTGGTGTACAAGGCTAAATCCATTAAACAGCAATTGCGTATCACATCGAAAAAATCCACAAAAGCAATATGATACAGGTGGCTATTATTATGGGAAGCGACAGCGATCTCCCCGTTATGCAACCCGCGGCAGACGCACTTAAAGCATTCGGTATTGAGTTTGAACTTACCATCGTCTCCGCACACCGGACGCCGCACAGGCTGGTAGACTATGCCGGCAAAGCCAAAGAAAGAGGATTTAAAGTGATCATCGCAGGCGCCGGTGGGGCAGCTCATCTGCCCGGTATGGTAGCCTCACTTTCTACCCTTCCCGTAATTGGTGTTCCTATTAAATCTTCGAACTCGATTGATGGTTGGGATTCTATACTATCAATACTCCAGATGCCCGGCGGAGTACCTGTGGCTACCGTTGCGCTCAATGGAGCAAAAAATGCAGGTATACTTGCGGCAACTATTCTCGGCGCCTTTGATGAAACGATTTCAGCTAAAGTTCAGGCATTCAAAATATCCCTAGAAAAAGAAGTACTCCAAAAAATAGAAAAATTAAAAAAAGAAGGCTGGCAAAACAGTTTTGATTAATGGAAAATAAAAAGAAAATGTATAAACGCAGGGATTTTCTGGAAGGCATCGTCAAGGCTGGAACGGCAGGCCTGCTGGTGGTTCCCGCTATACAAAACCTGCAGCCGGAACAGCCTTTAACAGTGGCTGAGATTATTGACATTATAGTGAGGGAGATCCCCGGAGGAAAATTGCCGGATACGGTGGATACAATAAAAGCCGGAAGTGGCGATCAGATCGTAAGCGGCATCGTTACCACCATGTTTGCTACAGTGAAAGTGATTGAAGAAGCGGCCAGGCAAAAAGCCAATTTCATCATCGCGCATGAACCCACTTTTTATAATCATACTGATGATATTAACTGGGTGCAAAACAATAAGGTGGTAAATCAAAAACAGGAATTACTACAAAAACACCAGATCGCCGTTTGGCGTTTTCATGATTACTGGCATCGTATGAAACCGGATGGTATTTTACATGGCGTGCTTCTGAAGACCGGCTGGATTCAATATTCTCCGAAAGATGAAATGGATTTTCAGATCCCTGCTCAATCTCTGGGTAACCTGGTGGATCATTTGAAAAAAACGCTCGGTATCCCGCACCTTCGCGTGATCGGGGATTTGTCTGCATCCTGCAGCAGCATTTCCTTATTACCAGGCGCCTGGGGAGGCCAACGACAGGTAGGCGCAGTAGAGAAATCCAATACGGATCTGCTCATCGTGGGTGAATCAAGCGAATGGGAAACACCGGAATACATCCGCGATGCCCGTAGTTTAGGAAAACCCATTTCCATGATCATCCTCGGTCATGCACTCAGTGAAGAGCCGGGAATGGAATGGCTGGTTCAATGGTTGCAACCCAAAGTGCCGGGCATCCGCATCACGCATATGCCTTCCGGCGAGGCCTTTACCTGGTTATAATTATTACCCATCATAATCCTTAAACATGCTTATAGAAATTTCCCTTCTGCTGTTCACATTTGTTCTTTCCCTGCAGTTTGCCTTTTCTCAAACGCAAGGTAAGGTACTCGAGCAAAAAGTAGTTAAAAGTGGCATCCTGGCAAAAAATGTCAAATACACAGTATATCTTCCTGCAGATTATGACCGCTCGGAAAGAAGTTACCCGGTTGTTTACCTGCTGCACGGATTCAGCGACGATAACACCGGATGGCTTCAGTTCGGGGAGATTAACCGGTATGCGGACAAAGCCATTGCCGATGGCAGCATTCCACCCATGATCATCATCATGCCGAATGCCGACTCAAGCTGGTATATTAATGCGTACGACGGGAAAGAGAATTATGAAGATTTTTTCATTAAAGAATTCATGCCTGCGGTGGAAAAAACGTACCGTATCAAAGGCCAGAAAAGATATCGGGGAGTTGCCGGACTATCCATGGGCGGTTACGGAACCATGATCTATGCACTAAAATATCCTGATCTCTTTGCGGCGGCAGCGCCGTTCAGTGCCGGCATATTTGATGAATCTGAATTGATCGCTATGCCGGACGCAAATTATGAAATTATTTTGGGGCCTCTATTCGGACGGGGGCTTAAAGGCAAAGACCGGCTGAATGAATTCTGGATAAAAAATTCCATATTGGATATCGTGGAAAAAAAATCTACCGATGAATTAAAAAAAGTCCGGTATTGGATTGATTGCGGGGACGACGACTTTCTGACCGTAGGAAATTCAAAACTGCATATTATGCTTACCCAGAAAAAGGTTCCTCATGAATTTCGCATTCGGGATGGCTCGCATAACTGGACTTATTGGCGTACCGGAATTACCGATGCGTTGCAATTTATCGGACAAAGCTTCCGGCAGCAGTAGCGTTCGGCGTTTCTTCAAGCACAACAAACTCCTGCTCGAGACAAAGGGAATTAGTATAAATAAGATCAAGGAAAGCTTGTCCGTAATTCGCATACCAGGGAATAAAATTATCAACCCTTTCCTGCAATCCGTCCATTGGGAAAAGTGCTTCACGCACTTCATGGATTCTGTTTCTTGCGTCTGCGAAGTTTCTTTTTTCCGCCCGAAGGATCTTTTTTTCAAGTTCACTAACCCCTTTTAAAGCTTTACTGCGCAAGGCTTCCACGTGTTGTGCCAGGGTTTCATCTACAGATTCTGATATTTGTTTCAAAGAATCATAATAAGTTTCAAGTTGCTGAATTTCTTTTTCCAGATTCAGTTGATTTGACGAATGGTCCTTTACCATCTGCTCCAACAGGAGTTCTTCCTTTTGAAAAACCGTTTCCTGATGGAGTCCGGCTTTTTCCATTTTTGTTCTCCAGAAATCCCGGATCAATAAAAAAGAATTACGCAGAATCAGCATCGGGAAAGGAACCTGATAATGATCAAATAAAGATTTTAATTCGAACCAGTAAGCGGTTTCTCCTCCGCCGCCAACAAACGCTATGTTGGGCAGAATAGTTTCCTGGAACAGTCCCCGCAGAATCACATTCGGACTAAACCGTTCAGGATATTGGTCCAACTCTGCTTCCAATTTTTCCCGTGAAAAAGAGATGCTGGTATTATGTACTTTATACTGGCCATCTTTAAAATCGATACGCTCGCGAATATCGTCTTTCATATAAAAGAGATTAATCTCGCGCGGATTGGCCTGTACGGTATATTGTTCCGACAACCGTTTAACCGTCTGTTCCGTCTTTTGAAAAGGCAGGTGTTGAATCAGATCATCTTTAAAAACGGGCTTCATCATGGTCTTGAATCGCCGTTCATCTGCGATCAGCACGATCAACCCATATTCACCAAAAAGATGATGAAGCAGTTTGAACGTTGCTGTCTGCACGGTAGCTGACTCCAGATAACATGTTTTCAGCAGTTGAACCAATGCTGGCCCATACGGCTTCGCCGCAAACTCCCCTTCGATCCGCTGAAGGACCTCATCCAATCCTTTTGTATTCATTCTTCCAACAGCTCCCGTCTGCCGGGTATTCCAGGGAATTTTTTCTCCATCCAGGTAGATATGGCCAAGTTCCTCCAGGTCGGCATCTTCACTTCCCATAAAATATACGGGTATGAATTTCCTATCCGGATATCGTGCGGAGAGATCGGCTGCTAATTTAATAACGTGAAGGATTTTGTAAATGAAATACAGGTGCCCTGTAAAAATCGCTGGTTGATGCGCGGTCGTAATGGTGAATGTGTTTTTTTCCAGCAGTTGGCGGATATTATTATCCACTGTCTCTTTTACGGGCTGATCCTTATACTGATCCTGAAGCACCTGAACAAGCGTATTTCTGTCGGTCGGGAATAGTTCTCGGGCACGCATAGCCGCTTCCATTCCAGCCAAAGAAACGGGGTGCGCATAAAAAGAAGTTAGGAAATCGCTGCCTTTCAGGTAATCGGTTACCAGTCTGGAAAAATACCCGGTTTGTTCGAAAGGCAATCTGTTGGCAGTAAAATTCATAAGCTGATTAAGTCAGATATCTACTAACGTTCCTGTTTCAGCGGTTATCTAACAGCCAAAAGTTTCTTTTGTTCAATTCTCCTGCTTTCCTCTTTCAACCACTTCTCCCTCCAGGTCGAAATCATAGGCTTTGGTTACTTTCACCTGTACAAATTCTCCGATGGGTAAAGCCATGTCTCCAACAATAATCACTTCATTATCCACTTCTACCGAGTCAAACTCTGTTCTTCCAATATACCTGCCGGCTTCCTTTTTGTCTATGATGGTCTTAAAGATCTTTCCGATCTTTTCCTGGTTCTTTTCATATGAAATCTCCTGTTGCACGTCCATTACTTCCTGCGCCCTGCGTTCTTTCTCAGCAGCAGGAACATCATCTTTTAAATCAAAAGCACCTGTCCCTTCTTCATGGGAATAGGTGAATATACCCACCCGGTCAAAACGGTGTTCCTGCAGAAACTCCTTCAATTCTTCCACATCCTGCTCCCGTTCTCCCGGAAATCCGGCTATTAAAGTAGTCCGTAAACAAATCTCCGGAATCTTTTCGCGGATGGCATGAATAAGATCCGTCATTTCGCCGCGGCTTATCTGCCGGCGCATGGCTTTAAGCATGGAATCGCTTGCATGCTGCAAAGGCATATCCAGGTATTTACAAATATTATCCCTGTCGCGGACCACATCTATGATCTCCAGTGGGAATTTCGACGGATAAGCATAATGAAGTCTGATCCATTCCAATCCTTTCACATCTGCCAGGCGATTCAGCAGGTCCGGCAAAGCTCTTTTCCGGTAGATATCCAATCCATAATAAGTAAGCTCCTGGGCAATCAGCATTACTTCTTTAACGCCCATGCTGACCAGCCCTTCAGCTTCCTTTACAATATCTGCCATGGTTTTACTGATATGCTGACCTCGCATCAGGGGAATGGCGCAGAAAGCGCAGGTACGATTACAACCTTCTGAAATTTTCAGATAGGCATAATGCCGGGGAGTGGACAATACTCGTTCCCCGATCAGTTCCACTTTATAATCCGCTTCAAATTTCTTCAATAGAAAAGGCAGTTCCATGGTGCCAAACCAGGCATCCACTTCGGGAATTTCTTTTTCGAGATCTTCCCGGTAGCGCTGACTCAGGCATCCGGTAACATACACTTTATCGAGTCTGCCTTTCTTTTTCAACGCTACTTGCTCGATGATGGTATTCACCGATTCCTCCTTGGCCTTATCAATGAATCCACAGGTATTTACCACCACGATATTGTGATCCAACCGGGCATTTTCATGAACCACATCAATCTCATTTGCGCGGAGCTGCCCGCTCAGCACCTCGCTATCCACCATATTCTTGCTACAACCCAGCGTGATGATATTCACCTTGTCCCTCCGGATCGATTTTGTTTTCATGCGGGGGCAAAGGTAAGCAGAATTTACAGCCAACTTCATTTTCGGGTTGACGGTTGACCGTTGACCGTTGACGGACTTTAGGTGTGAATTTGCACATGAAGGCGGTCAACCGTCAACAATACTTATCTTGGGCTTCGAAAATTTCGGATGGCCAAAAACAATCTATTCCACCCGTTTTTTAACAGCGAAAAGGCCGGTGGACTTATCCTGATCCTATGCACAGCGGTTTCCCTGATCCTGGCAAATTCCGGTGCAGGAAAAGGATATATTCATTTCTGGCATACCGATGCTTCCGTTCAGCTGGCAGGTGTTATCATACCCTTTCGGATTGAAGAATGGATCAACGATGGACTAATGACCCTCTTTTTTTTATTGGTCGGACTGGAAATTGAGCGGGAACTATTTATTGGTGAACTATCGGACTTTAAAAATGCCCTCCTGCCGGTTATAGCTGCTATCGGCGGAATGGCCATTCCGGCGGCAATTCATTTTTTATTCAATCATGGCACTTCGGAACAGGCCGGTATCGGGATTCCAATGGCCACGGATATTGCATTTTCCCTGGGTGTTTTATCCATGCTTGGAAACCGGGTACCGCTTTCTTTAAAAATATTTCTTACTGCACTGGCCATCATAGATGACCTGGGGGCGGTAATCATTATTGCTCTTTTTTATACGCAATCATTTTCCGGATTCTATCTGTTACTGGCTCTGGCCCTGTTTGCAACCCTGCTTCTGCTCAACCGGCTTAAGGTATTCAGCTTATGGGTTTATCTTCCCGCAGGTATATTACTCTGGTATTTTTTGTATCGGTCAGGCGTGCATCCTACCCTCAGCGGCATCCTGCTGGCCTTTGCAATTCCCTTTCGGAAACAGATGGAAAACCACCCTTCCGCCCGATTGCAACACGCACTGCATACGCCGGTAAACTTTTTCATTATTCCATTATTTGCGCTTGCCAACACCGCCATCCATCTGCCTTCCGGGTGGCAGGCGGAAATCGGGAGTGCAAACAGTTTGGGTATTGGGCTGGGCTTGTTACTGGGAAAACCCCTGGGAATAGTGGGCTTCAGTATGCTGGCTATTGCTTTTGGCATCGTACGGCTGCCAAAGGGCATGAACAGGATGAATCTGGTGGGTATGGGATTATTAGCAGGTATCGGTTTTACCATGTCTATTTTTATCAGCAACATGGCTTTCAGCACAAATCCGGATGAGATTCAAAGTTCGAAAGTCGCGGTGATGCTGGCATCTGTGATAGCAGCGGTTTTGGGCTGGATGATATTAAAAAAAACGATCAGAAAAACGACTAGCCATTTGCCTGCTTGAAAAGGCTGTCCACAAATTCATGACTGTCAAATACCAGCAGGTCTTCCATTTTTTCGCCAACCCCAATGAACTTTACGGGAATTTTAAACTGATGAGCAATGGCCAGCACCACACCGCCTTTTGCGGTGCCATCAAGCTTGGTAATGGCCAGGGCGGTAACCTCCGTGGCGGCAGTAAACTGCTTTGCCTGCTCCAGGGCATTCTGTCCCGTACTGCCATCAAGCACAAGCAATACTTCGTGCGGAGCATCGGGCAATAGTTTTTTCATTACGCGTTTGATCTTACTGAGTTCCTCCATCAGATTGATCTTATTATGCAGCCGGCCCGCCGTATCCACAATCACCACATCTGATCCTTTGGAGATGCCGCTCTGAACGGAATCAAAAGCAACAGAAGCCGGATCTGCACCCATGCCCTGCTTCACAATGGGCACACCTACCCGTTCACTCCAGATATTCAATTGATCCGTTGCTGCTGCACGGAAAGTATCAGCTGCTCCCAGTAAGACGGAATACCCGGCCTTTTTGAAATTATAAGCCAGTTTACCGATGGTAGTCGTTTTGCCAGCCCCGTTCACACCTACTACCAGGATTACGTGGGGCTTAACAGGAGGAAGTTCGAAACTGCGAAAACCGCCTGAACCACTTTCAGTAAGGATATTTTCAATCTCCCCGCGAAGGATCTGGTTGAGCTCCGACGTGTTGAGGTATTTGTCTTCCTGTACCCTTTTTTCAATGCGCCGGATAATTTCCAGGGTGGTATCCACGCCAACGTCCGCGCTTACGAGTGCTTCTTCCAGATTGTCCAGCACTTCTTCGTCTACTGTGCTTTTGCCGGCAATAGCTTTACCGATACGGGAAAAGAACCCTTCTTTGGTTTTTTGAAGGCCTTCATCCAGTGTCTGTTTTTCCTTCTTTCCAAAAAGTTTATCGAAAAAACCCATGTGCTGTATTTTTAAGCCGGAGCAAAAGAAAAAAAGCTGCTCCGGACAGGGAACAGCTTTCGATAAAATGAATTTAACCGGTTACCTTATTTCTGGGCAAGGTACTGCTTGATCTTATCCTTATGGATGATCGCTTCCTTAAAGGTATAGGCGCCAGTCTTGGGACTGCGTACGGCTTTAATTACTTTAGTCCAGTTTTTTGCTTCTGCTGCTGCCCGGGCATCTTTGGTCTTGATCGCGGTTTTTGCTGCTTTTGCCATTTCGTTAATTTGAGAATTTGAGAATTTGAGAATGAAGCTGAAAATGAATGCTGCCTCATAGCATTAGCCCATTTTCAAATATTCAAATTAATTATTTAATTTCTTTGTGAACGGTTACTTTCTTTAAAATGGGATTGAATTTTTTCAATTCCATTCTTTCCGGTGTATTCTTTTTGTTCTTCACGGTAATATAGCGGCTGGTACCGGGTTTACCGCTGGCTTTATGCTCGGTACATTCCAGAATCACCTGAACCCTGCTGCCTTTCTTTGCCATCTTGCTAAATTTAAAATGTTTTTATCTGCCTTTGCGGCCGGATTGATCAATCAGATTTTTTCCCCTGCTTTTCTCAACTCCTTGACCACGGTGTAAAGTCCCCGCTTGTTGATGGTTCTGATTCCTTCAGAAGACAGTTTCAGGGTAACCCACTTATCTTCTTCTGCCAGAAAAAACCGCTTGTGCTGCAGGTTGGGTAAAAACCAGCGCTTCGTTTTAATATTGGAATGTGAAACACTATTTCCTGTAATCGGACGCTTACCTGTTACCTGACATACTCTGGACATACCATCGGAATTTTGGACGGCGAAGGTCGGGAAAATTTATGATATTTTCAAAAAGAAATTGAGGACAAAGGTGGAAATAGGGAAATGAAAAACAGCACCAGCGAACAGGAGGAGTGAAAACAGGAAAAGGTAAGTTAAACGTATTAAATTACAAATAAATCGAATACGACAAATGCTGTATAATAGTAAGTTACAACTAAAACTATCTATGATTCCTTAATGTTGCGCACTAAATGAAATACCATCTGCATTTGCATATCCGGCTAATTATTAAATTTTCTATCCCTTCATGTCTCACATT
>JAYVXJ010000797.1:0-3490 GCA_043785285.1 Chitinophagaceae bacterium | reverse complement strand
GATCATGCGCGATCGCAGTTTGTCGATGCTGCTGGAATAAATGAGGTTTGGATCCCGGCTGTGGGAATTGATGATGCCATTGCTGATTTTAATTTCCGGCGAAAGAATAAATACCGGGAAGAAAAACTGAAAACCGATACCCGCTTCCATGCTGAAATCATAGGGTTTTAATTTCACCAGGTCATCTGCTTTCCTGGATGTAGCATTAGAAGCCAGGTCATATTGATAATTGATTCCACCCAGCATATACACCCGGAAATTATCGATGCGGTCAGATAAGAATTTTACCTGTATGGGAAATCCCAGCAGGATGGATTCCACCTGTTTGGTCGCGATCGCTTTTCCTCCTGGCGCCGGATATTTGATATTGTAGGTGAGGTTTTTATACGAAAACATCAGTTGAGGAAACACAATGCGGAATTCAAGATGTGGACTGAATTTAAAGGTATGCATGCCAGCCAGTCCGAACCCACCTGTATTTTCCGGGTTTACGGAAAGCACACTGTCGCTTTGTAAAAACAGCGGATGTGATTCTACCTGAAAATGAGAGGTATTATAAATGAGCGCAATGCCCAGATGATAAAATTTGCTGTCGTGATCCGGTAAATTCAGATTATCCCTTAGCTGTGCCCGGGCACTAATGGAAAACATCAGGACGAATAAGATGGATAAGACCCGGTTAAGTTTTCTTTTGTTCCGCAATAAATCGTGCATATACCTAAACTGAGCTTTTTGCTGTACGTGTTAATAAATCCGGTTTTTTTCAGGATACCTGTAAAGACATCTCCTTCCGGAAAGGCATTGACAGAATCATTCAGATATTGGTATGCATCCGGATTTCCAGATACCATTTTTCCGATACGGGGGGCTATATACCGGAGATAAACTTTATAGAGCGGCAGAAATGGTCCTTTCCGGGGCTTTGAAAATTCGAGGATCAATAACTTACCTCCTGGTTTCAGTACCCTGAACATTTCCTGCAGACCCTTTTCCAGATTTTGGAAATTGCGCACCCCAAAAGCTACGGTTACCGCTTCAAACGAAGCTCCGGGAAAATTTATTGCCTCACTATCCCCTTCCTGGAGGGTAATCAGCTGGTTTAACCTGAGTTTAGCAATTTTCCGTTTTCCCAGTCCCAGCATGCCTTCTGAGATGTCGATCCCCACTATTTTTTCAGGTTGAAGCCGTTTGGCCATCAGGAGAGACAGATCGGCGGTGCCGGTGGCCACATCCAGGATGTTTTTGGGATGAAGGGGTTCCAGCTCCCGGATGGCCATTCTTCTCCAATATTTATCCACCCCACCACTCAGGAAGTGGTTTAAAAAATCGTACCGGTTCGCGATTTTATTAAACATCTCCGCTACCTGCTGCTTTTTACTCAGGGAGGAATCTTTGAAAGGAACGATAGTATCGTGCTGGTATTCCGGCATGGGGATGCAAAATTAACCCCTTCATGGCATTGATCTTCCATAAAAAAAGGCCGCAGGAAAATTCTTCCTTGCGGCCCTTGAAATATTACCTTGCAGTATGGAGATCAGATCCGCAAAGTATGTGATCAGCAGTCCGGATATTCAAAGCTGCCCTGCAGCCGACCGGCCCGAATATGCATTCATAGGAAGAAGTAATGTGGGAAAATCCTCCCTCATCAATATGCTGACGGATATCAATAATCTGGCTAAAACTTCTGCAGCCCCCGGTAAAACGCAGTTAATCAATCATTTTGACATAGACAGCCTAAGCGCCAAGCTGGTTTCTAAATGGTATCTCGTAGACCTTCCGGGTTACGGATTTGCAAAAGCATCCCAGGCACAGCGCAAAAAATGGGAAAAGATGATTGAAGATTATCTGAGAAAACGCGAAACGCTGGCTCATGTTTTTTTGCTGATAGACAGTCGCCACTCACCACAGCAACTCGACCTGGATTTTGTTAACCATCTCGGTAAATGGGAAATACCTTTTTCTCTGGTGTTTACTAAAACCGATAAAGAGAACCAGCGCACGGTTCAGGCAAACGTAAAAGCATTTTTAAAGAAGATGTTGGAAACCTGGCAATTCCTGCCACGTCATTTTATTACAAGTGCAGCTAAAAAAATGGGTAGGGATAACCTGCTCCGCCTGATTGAAGAAATGAATGCGGAGCTGAAAGAAATAAAATAGGACCGGTTTTTTTCCCGAGTCAGTTCACCACTTTATTCGCGCAGCTACTGCTGGCAAAGGCTTCCGGCTTGGCTTTGAAAGCAAAGCCCATACCCAGGATATAGCCCATGGCTTCCTTTAATGCATCGTTGCTTTTAAAATTCGGATTGGTGTTGATGTCTGCATGAACTTCCATATCCACATTGTATTTCGTGAATAGAGAACAAAGTTCATACGCAATTTCAATACTCCGGGCAACTTCTACGAGCATGCGTTCTTTGATGCTGTAACGGGTTTTTGTTTTTTCGTTATGAATGAACATGAAGCCACCATGTCCTTCCCGGAGAAAAACAATTACCGTCGCAAATTCTGTTTCTGCGCCTTTAACCTGAGAGTCGGTTCCGATACAAACTTTCAAATGAAATCCATTCTGTGTTTCCCGCCGGATAGCGTTTTCTACTTCACGGGCAATAGGCAATTCAATGAGATCTCCGTTAAATTTTCGCCATAGCATATATTAATGAGTTTTTCGAATTTAGCGAAAAATCACTTCTGCAGAGAAAATAAATGAGAATTACGGAATGATTTTTTGAGAACCGGACCCGGTTTCGCCATACCATTGCAGCACCAGCACTGCATTTGACGCGGAATTGGCCTGGATCTGATTCCATCCCTTTCTGAGGTTCCCCTGCGTGAGTAAGCGCCCGCTGATGTCGAACAGACGGTAAGCATAATCACCCGTACTGTTAAGTTCAATGGATCCGGGTTGCTGGTTTTCTATTTTTACTGCCGTATTTCCAGGGTTGACATCAGCCCCGATTTCCCCGGATTTTTTCCGGTACCCAATATCATTCGGTGCACCGGCGATCAGCGCGGTATCATTTTGAAAATGGGTAGCTCCGGTGGAAGAAGTACCGTTGGTCCATTCCCCTTTTTTGTAAAAGGGAATTCCCATCAAAGGGGCTTCATTGGAAAATATATTGTTTTCACCACCGCTCAGTTCGGAAATCATGATGCCATAAGAATCATAGAGACTCTGGTGTTGCAATCCGAGGGTATGACCGATCTGGTGGGTTGCTGCTGCTGCAATGAATAAAGGATTGTTAGCGAGATTATCTGTAAAGACCCAGGCCGGCGTATCATCTCCCCAAACAAAAGAACCAATGGCCGATACGCCCGAAGCTGGCCCGTACCAGTTGCCGCTTGGCGTAATGATGATGCGCGTCCGCTGATGAATGGGGGCACGTTCATATACCGTTGGATCCGTGGTGACATTCAGGTTGAACTGCGTAAAGTGTTCTGCAATTTTTTTATGTATATACATTATGGTTGCCGGTGAGAACCCCGATGGTTC
>JAYVXJ010000796.1:0-11226 GCA_043785285.1 Chitinophagaceae bacterium | reverse complement strand
TAATTTTTTATCCTTTAATACGACCAGAGATCCTGTTCGTAGTTGAAAATCTTGTCTTTAATATGATCTCCTTCCAGCAAATCCAGGATCGGATCCTTGATATAAGCGCTGATGAAATTATCGCCGGGGTTATCAATGGTTGATTTAACAATCCGGCTGGAGAACATCCGGCTTTCAAAAAGCTCTTCCCAGCTCATCCTGGCTGCATAGTTCTTACCATTGTAAGCTTCATATTTAGCGAGATACTGTCTTAAATCGGGGTAATAAACCCAGAAAATCGGAGTTACGGCACGGAAAGAACCGTCGGGATTCAGAATCGTTTTTTCCGGGGCTATACCGAGAATACGGGCATACATTCTGGAAGACTCTTTGTCAAATACCCATTCTTCTTTGATTTCATAACGCTCCACCTGATCCGGATTAAACTCTTCCTGAATAACCGTGTCTTTGGTGATTCCTTTGGAACCATCGGGATCCACATTCATATCCGGAATCTGAATAGTTTTGGGCTTACCCACCATATTCTCAGCAATCTGCCGGAAAGTCATTGGCGTAGTAAAACGGTCATCCACGGTAGCGTCAAAAGCGGTTACCTCACCCGTTTTGATAAGATTCAGCAGAATATTAATGAACCGTTGGTTACCATTATCTTCTGTGGCTTTATAAACAAAGGGAAGGTTCATTTTTTCGTGAACATCTAATTCCCTCCAAATGCGTTGACGGTAAACGGCATCATCTTCCCGGATATGCTCATACGCCAGTGGCGTACGATCCTTAACAAGGTTGAGCTCGATGGCCGCATCGTTACGAAGTGATTTACGTACAGTATCCAGCTTGATATCCGCTATAAATTCCTGTATCGGCTTGGCTACCGTATCTTTCGGGGGAGCCACAGCCGTATTCGCATTGCTGTTCCTGTTAGTATTTGTTTTCTTCCTGGTAGTTGACCTTTTAGTCTTCTTCCTGCTTGCAGGCGCCTGCGCATCCACGGTTCCCACCGCTAATGCAAACATTGCTGCGAGTAGGGATAATCTTATCAAACGCTTCTTCATGTACAAAAATTTATCGTGACAAAAGTACAAAAACAGGTCCGCCACTTATAACGTGGCGGCACCTGGAAATATTTTATTTAAGACTAAATACCATGGGCGCAATTTCCCGCTGCTTGCCATCCGGGCCTACTACACGGATCTGGTCGAAAAAGATGTTAGTGCCTGGTGTGGAGCGACTAACAATAGTCGCTGCGTTTCCTGACCATCTATTATTTTCGTTAGATGCTTCGGTGTATTGGGGGATTCCACCACCGATTGCACCGAGTTTGTAGCTCACTACTTTAAAAGGAGCTTCAAAATCAGAATCTTCCAGACGGGCAATCAGACCTCCGATGGCTTTAAATTCAGCCGAGGAGATAGAACCGCCCTTCTTGCTTCCAATGAACCCTGCCGGTAAGGGCAGATTCTTTACCCGGATAGGGAATTCAAAATTCTTGCCATTTGCATTGATGATGATCTTGGCCAGGCCTGGTGTAGTTGGTTTAACCACATAATGATCACCACCTGTATTTGAGATGGAAGCACCCGGGCTGTTAAAGCTTACGTGTACTTTTTCTCTTCCCACACTACCACCTGAGATGGTCATTGGGTTTTCAACTCCTATATATACAACGTTCATTTTTTCGAGGAATATGGAAGCTCCTGAAGGTAAACCAACGGTATACTTGATATTTTTAGTAACTAAAGCTAAAGTACCATCCGGTTTTGTGTATTGAATTTTTACTTCAACTGATTTTTCACCGGCCGCATCAACTTTTGTTTTGTATTCCGCAACGCCGTCTGTATTCAGGGCCTGTTTAATTCCATTGATAAAAATGTCGGGCTTAGCCTGAGCACTGAATGCGCCAATACCTGCTGTAACATCCAGCTCATCTCCAGGCATCAAATAAGTTGAATTGGTTCCTGCAAATGCTTCGAACTTATCATATACCACTTTTACTTCCCCTATTTGTTTGTGGAGATAATCAATCATCTGGGATTCAGAATTTTTAATATCATTCTGAAACTTGCTGAGGATGGTTAATGCAGCAATGGTCGGGGTCATGTGAAAGTAATTGGTTACCCAGTCTTTCGTGGAATCCCCTGTGCTTGCGTTACCGGATTGTGATTTTGGAACGGCAAGATCCAATGGCAGTTGCCGGGTAAAATCGGACTTGGTTTTTATAAGATCCTTCTGAATCAGTGGTTGGTCTGCAAAATCTGCCGGATTCAGTATATCCAACAGCTGTTGCTTGTATTTCTTAAGATCGTCATATAATATTTTCCCCTGGCCTTCATTGCCAAACAGGCGGATGGGAGCGTCCAGGTCTGATTCCCTGTAACTTTCTTCACCATTTTTGGTTACTTCCAGACCGGATGCCTGTTTTAACTTCAATTTCAGATTATCAATCTCCGTATAAAGTTCACCAGAAAGTTTCTTCGCTTCCTGCGCTTTAGGAGCCCATTTCAGTGCATTTGCCCTGGTTTGGGGATCATTTACTTTATCTGCAAAAGATTTATAGGTAAGGTCATTTTTTTCTGTAATTACCTCATTGGATTTACCAATGCTGGTATTTACTGTTTTGAAGGCATTCAGAATTTCAGCAGATACATTTAGTGCCAGCAGCGCTGTAAGCACTATATACATCATGTTGATCATCTTTTGCCTGGGCTCTTTAGGCATGGACATGAGCGAGAGAATTTAATGTGTTAACAATTGTTTTTCAGGTATCAGGCCTGATATTGATAATAATTTTACTGTCTTCCTTGCATCGCGCTCAGCATATTACCGTATACATGGTTGAGGTTACTAAGGTTCTTAGCCAGTATGGCAACCTGTTCCTGTGTTTTCTTAGCATCTGATATGCTACCGTTCATGGCTTCAGACGCCTGTGCCAGATTGCCATAGAAGTTGTTCATGGCTTTCAGGTGATTGTTGCTATCCTGCAATTCGAGTTCATAAAGCGTATTTAATGAACCCAGGTTTTTAGTAAGTACCTGAACCTGGCTATGAAATTGTTTAGTGCTTTCAGCAGCGCTGTTCAATGTAGTAATAGTATTCGTAGCGCCCTGGTAAGCATGTTTCATGCTATCTAATGCAATGGCTGCTTCTTTTGTTTTAGCCGTGTATTCTGTTGTGGCAGCAAGAGCTCCGGAAACATCGCTGATTTTATCAACGGTGGTACCGAATTTTTTAAATCCTTCGCTCAGGCGACTCAGGTTTGTTGGAGTGATATCAGCTTCCTGCATCATCTTATCCATTTGTTGCAGGGCAGGATTTCCGGAACCAACACCAGCCAGTTTAGGAAGCGCTTCTGCAAGAGCATGCATTTCACCACCGGGAGGAGGCAGGAACGCATACACAAAAAAGATCAGGGCCTCTGTTAAAAGACCAGCAGTGAGGAAGAAGTCAGCCAACCGCTGGTGGGTGATTTTCTGCCAGGCACCAAAGATTACAACTGATGCGCCAATGCAGACGATTATGTTTACAAGTTTTTCGGTAGATTTAGAAACTCCGGCTGACATAGTTTTAAGTTTTTTTAGTTTTTAATGGGTTTTCTAAGGGTTCCGGAATGGGTATCCCGGTTGATTTGTTAGTGAATCAAACGTTATTTATTTTAAAAAATTTTGTCCGTATTGCGAAATTATTGTTACCTCTTGGCCAGGGTTGCCGGCAGATCGATCACACAACGGAAACCGATATATGATTTTGCCGTATCCTGGTACTCATACGTACGGGTGCTGGTTTGCAGGAAATAGCCTACGTCTTTCCAGCTTCCGCCGCGGATTACCTTACGCTTCATACGCGGAGGATCTGAATCCTTTGCGTTATAGCGGACATCAGGGTTCATATCATGCTGAAAGTTATATGCTCCTTCGTAGTATACGGATGAAGTCCACTCTGCTACGTTACCTGCCATGCAATACAGACCAAAATCATTTGGCCAGTAAGCATCAGCCCGTGCTGTGTAGAAAGCACCATCTTCGGGGTAGTTACCGCGACCTGGTTTAAAGTTAGCCAGGAGACAGCCTTTTTTGTTTCTCAGGTAATAGTTACCCCATGGGAACATGGACTGGGAACGTCCTCCGCGGGCAGCATATTCCCACTCAGATTCCGTTGGTAAACGGTAAGGGGACTCGTTTGCTCTTTTCGTACGATCCAGATATGAATTCAGATACTGGGTTCTCCATTCGCAGAATGCAGTAGCCTGATTCCAGTTTACACCTACCACCGGATAGTTTCCAAAGGCAGGATGAGAGTAATATCTTTTGGTCATCGGTTCATTATAGGAATAAGAGAAGTCACGGATCCACACCAGGGTATCGGGGTAGACCTTGATGTCTTTCTTAATAATGAACTGGGAACGCGATTTGCCTTCATTAACCTTTTGAGCAGCTTCCTTCAGATCGAATGTTTCAGAATGATACACCAGTTTGGAAGGATCAATTTCTTTTTTTCCAAAGATGCGATTCTCAGGAGTCAGTATCAGTTGATCAATTTTTTCAATGGTTGCCTTATCACCCCATTTGATGGTATTCGCCTTTTTCCAGTCTACCTGGAACTTGCCATCTATTTCCTTACCATATTGCATAAGGGTGGCAGCGATTGAGTCCCGGACCCAGTTGGTAAACTGGCGGTATTCATTATTGGTTATTTCGGTGGCATCCATCCAGAATCCATTGATGGAGACCTGTTTGTTGCGGGCAGTATAAGCGTAGTTAACATCCTCATCGCTGGGGCCCATATGGAAGGTTCCGGGTGGGATGTAAACCATACCTGGGGGTTTGCTCAGGTTGTATTTACTTGCGGGAGCAACGCCGTGCAATTGACCATCATCCGGCAATCCTTTGTGGGACTTTCCAATCTTGCCACATCCTGTTAAGGCTAGTGCTGCAGCCAGTGACATCAGAACGGACAGGTTTTTCATTTTCATAATATTAAAGGGTATTGGACAAAAATAATCTATTGAGAATATTTCTTTTGAGAATATCTTCATCGCAATTATAAAATTAATTTTTAACAAGTCAAAGTATTGCCGATAAAATTATTAACGGTGAAAGGATCTGGCTTATTGTAATTTCAGGCCGTTTCCGAAGGTTTTTTTTAAGGGGTTTCTACTAGCCGGAGAAACTCATTAAGCTCTGTTACAGGCTGTTGGCAGGAATAATCCCTGCAAAGAAAAAATTGCGACAATCCGGCGACCGGTTTGTTTCTCAAAAGTGGAAAATCAGGGTGGTTTGCCGAAGTTAACTGAAAAATCCTATTGGGTAAGAAATTGGCCAAAAACCCTTCGTGTTTTCCCATGTATTTATCCCCACTCAATACAATCTCAACCATTTTATACGATAACGCATTTAACAAAGTTGCCCATATTCCAAAAGATCCAGGATATTTCAAAATAGCGGAAATTAATTCCTCACATAATTGGGCACTTCTCTGTTTCCATGTATCTATATCATATACGATGCCCAGGTACAGCAGGTTGGTTGCCATAACCGCATTTCCGGATGGAACCGCCCCATCATAGACCTCCTTCTTCCGGATGATCACATCATCCTGCTTTTCATGGGTATAAAAGAAATAGCCCGTTCCTTCCTCACTAAAAAACCGTACCACCCAGTGCGTCAGTTCGCTGGCCTTCTCCAGGTAATTACCATCTCCGGTGATCTCCTGCAACTGAATATAGGCTTCAATAAGATATGCATAGTCGTCCAGAAAAGCGGGTATGGCAGCCCGTTCCTGTTTATAGCTATGGTAAAAATGAAAAATCCCTTCCCCCCTGAATTTATCTTCTATAAACGCCATACTGTCCATCGCCAGTTGACGGTATTCCCGGATACCCAGGGCAGCAAAAGCTTTACAACAGGCCGTGATCATCAGGGCATTCCAGCCAAGTAAAATCTTATCATCCAGTTGAGGCCGGATACGTTTTCGACGGGTTTCCAGCAACAACTCCCGGCAGGCATGGTCAATTTCCGGCGGTAGCGGGGAGGAAGGATCTTTAATCCGCAAGATGTTTTTCCCTTCCCAGTTCCCTTTCTCCGTAATATCATAGTAAGCAGAGAACCCGGCTGCATGCCTGCCCAGCAGCGCATCTGTTTCTGACTTATCCCAGACGTAGTATTTTCCTTCCACTCCTTCACTGTCTGCATCCAATGCCGAATAAAACCCACCCTCCGGGGCCATGAGCTCCCGGGTTATGAAATCCATCGTATGCCGGATGGCTTTGTGGTAATGGGGCTTTTTAGTGATTTGATAAGCTTCACTGATGGCTGTAATCAGGAGGGCGTTATCATATAGCATTTTTTCAAAATGTGGGGCAAGCCATTCGGCGTCGGTGGAATACCTCGCAAATCCACCGCCCAACTGGTCATAGATGCCGCCATAAATCATTTTATCAAGCGAAAGACAGGCTTGGTCCAGCGCCAGCTCATTACGGGTGTAAAAATAATGCTGCTGTAAAAAGCGGATGGAAAAGGATTGGGGGAATTTAGGTGCCTGCCCAAATCCTCCATAAAAACGATCCGCTGTTTTCATCAGGTTTTCAAAAATAGTTTCGCCCTGTTCTTTTGTAAAATGAGCCCTTGGGGATGATTTTGGGTCAGGCAGGCCGAATGTATTAGCATTGGCGATTTGTTGAGTCAGGTTTTCCGCCTGCGCTTCTATCTCCTGCCGCTGATTGCGATAGGCTGCTGAAATATTTTGCAGCAGCGTCGTCCAGGAAGGCCGGTTGAATGAATCCACCGGTGGGAAATAAGTGCCCCCATAAAAAGGTTTACCCTCCGCTGTCAGGAATACATTCAGAGGCCAGCCTCCGTTACCGGCAATAGCCTGCACGGCATCCATATAGATATGATCCAGATCGGGTCTTTCTTCCCGGTCTATCTTCACATTCACAAAATTACGGTTCATGATGTCGGCAGTTGCCGGATCTTCAAAACTTTCCCTTTCCATTACATGACACCAGTGGCAGGCTGAATATCCGATACTTACCAGTAAGGGTTTATTTTCAGCCTTTGCTTTTTCAAATGCCTCCTCTCCCCACGGAAACCAATCCACCGGATTATGCGCATGTTGCAACAGGTAGGGGCTGGTTTGTTTTGCAAGCCGGTTCATGTGTTAATGTGCTAATTTGAAAATGAGGGAGCCCAATTATATAATGTGGTAATTAAACTTCTTAATTCCACTGATCTCAAAAGATGTGCCTTTCATTTTCAAACTTAGCTCATCGTTTTTTCGCGTCGCTCAGGTATTTCTCCAGTGCTGAGATCATTGAAGGTGCCATGGGTTGGGGGGCTTTGATCTCTAATACAAGACCAGCTTCTTCCGCTGTACGGGAAGTATTATTTCCGAAAGCACCGATCAGTGTGCCGTTTTGTTTGAATTCAGGAAAATTATCGAATAGGCTTCTCACACCGCTTGGCGTAAAAAAGCAAATGATATCAAAAGCTTCCTTACTGAAAGATTCCTTAATATCATTACTGATGGTTCGGTACATATAAGGAGTGGCGAACTCACAATGATTGCTCTTCAACCAGTTCACGATTTCATTATCCTGCTGATTCTCGGAGGTCGGATAAAGAAACCGCTCGTTTTCCTTGTGCTTGTTTACCACATCAAGCATGCTCCTATTGGTGCCGTCGGCCCCATAAAAGACCTTACGTTTTCTGTACAGAATAAATTTCTGGAGGTATAAGGCCACAGCTTCCGTTACGCAAAAATATTTCGTGTCCTGTGAAACCGTGATCTTCATCTCTTCCGCCGTCCGGAAGAAATGATCAATGGCATGCCGGCTGGTAAATACGACGGCTGAATAATTGCCGATTTCAACCTTCTGACGCCGGAAATCCTTTGAGGCAATACCTTCCAGTCGGATAAAAGGCATAAAAGCCATTTCCACATTGTGCCGCCGGGCCAGTTCAAAATAGGGCGACTTCTCAGATTCCGGTCGGGGTTGGGTGATTAAAATCTTTTTGACAGCCATTTCTGACATCCCGGCAAAATCTTTTTTTTCCCTATTTTTAATCATGTATTTATTAAAAGCGCAACTGCAAAATTAAAAAGTTATTTCCAAATAAGTAAGTAACACTTTGTAAATCAATAGCAGAGGCGCTATTTCAAAGGCGCAAAGGTAAAGAAAAAAGTGTAATCCGCTGATTTTTATTTCCTTCCGGAGGGCTTTAAAGGAGGCTATAACCCGGTAAATATAAAAGATCCCGATCATTATAGCGGAGCCGGTTATGCATATCACAGATACCAAAGGGCTTGAAAATGATAAGATTACCAAAAAAGGAAGTAAAAAAATGCCAATGACTTTGTTGGTCATGAATACAATAAACAGATAGGTCTCTACAGATCGCTTGATATTGAATATCCAGCCGACGATTTTCAGGAATACAAACTTAACCAGGTAGATGACCGTAAGGCAAAGGGCGCTATATAAGAAAAAAGACCAGAATTGGTCCGGATTTCCATAGTGCTCATATTGAAGTAAAAAGGAAGCGTATAAACTGCCGGACAATATAAAGAGCAGGTTCAGCAATAATGAAGGAAAAGGGGATTGCAGCACTTGTTCACGGATTTGTTGCTGCCGCATGGATACCCGGAAAAACAAGGTGAGCAGATTGCCCAGGTATTTACCGAATACCAGTTTTACGATGGCAAAAAAGAACAACATGCCGACCAGTAAATAAAATAATCCATCGTAGGATCTGGCCTCGTATTTTTCCTCCTTAACGATTACCGGATTACCCAAAAAATTCAAATCCGGATTCGATTTCAGCAGCCCCATCCACTCAACAGGCATATCGGTTACTCCTGGTTTAACATTGCTGAACCGGAGGGAATCGGTATAAGAAACGGTCTTCGCATTATGGAGTGAGTCCGGGTGCTGATGAACCACGGAATCTGACAAGGTCTTCGGGATTCTCCGTCTAGGTATTACAACAGCTGCAGTTGTATCCTGTCCGATATTCCGTACGGCAACCGAATCTTTTGAAGGAATGGAATCGCCCGGAGTTTGTGCTGCAGCTAGTGTAGCCAGCATTAATAAAAAGAAAAGGAACGGGTAACGTTTTGCCAAGGGATCTATGGTTACAATTGAAAAAATCCGGATCCTCTTTTCATCAGCTGCAGAAAATCCGGAAGAATTGCAAAGTTGGTATTTGAACGCGGATCTTTTAAAAAAAGTTTAGATAGCCCAAATGGATTTTTGCCTGTCTGAAAGCGAATGGGTTGCTGTCTTGTTTCCCAATGGCATAAGAAATATTAAAGATGCCTGCCTTGGTTTCGAAAGCCAGACCTAATCCCATGCCAAGATAAACGCTGTTCAGGCGATAGCCCCGCACATCGTTCTTTGCCCATCCACCATCAAAAAAAGCAAAGAGAAAAGAATTCATTCCGATCAGGTAACGGTATTCCAGACTTCCGGCTGTGTATTGGGTAGCGAGAATACTTTCTTCATCAAATCCACGTAATAATTTATACCCCCCGATCTGGAATAGTTCATTTCGGAACGTATTAGCACTTTGATACCAGCCTGCATTCACTCCAAGCCGGATGGTGGAAGCGCGCGACAAGCCAAAATAATGTGCTGCCACCAGGTTTAGCCGAAACTGATAGGAACTTAGTTTGAGTGTATCGTAAAGTGATCCGTAATTGAACGCGGAATCGGAAGGATCAACCAGTTTACTGATCTGACTATTCTTCCTGATTTTTTTTGTTCCTACTGATCCGGTAAACAGAAACTCATTTCCCCGTACCGGATTAAACCGGTAATTGGTATTGTTGATTACATAGGATGCGCCCAGGCTCGAAGCATTCACATCTGCAATCGCAGGCAGCCGGCGTGTGGCAATCACCTGAAGCGTATCCACATTCAACATATTGGAACCGGCGCTTTGAATAAATACCGTTCCTGTACGGCTTGATGAAGAAGCAAACTGAATACCCAGTGTACCCTGTGTAGTAACATAGGAAGAATCTTTTTTATAAAGGGAGAAAGCAGCATTAACGCCATAGGGCGAATGGAAAAGATAGGGTTGCTGATAATAAAGATTGAGCCTTGGAGATTTTACCTGCAATTGCTGCCAGTTCAACCCAATGCTTTCTCCATTCCCAAAAGGATTTCTAAGATTGGCTGTTGCTTCACCGGTTACCAGCAATTTACTACTGTTGAGTTGATCGTTGTTAGGTAGAAATCCAACCAGTACATCAATCTGACTGCTCCGCCTGGGTTTCAGATAGAGATCCAGGATGGATCCGGTTCCCAACATGGTTACATTCCAGGGATGTTCTTCCTGTACAAAAGGCAGTTCCAGGATTCGTCTGCTGATGGATTGCAACTTCTCCTTGCGGTAAATGCTCCCTTCGGGTATACCCAGATATCTTTCCATGAAGGAGGAAGAAATTCTGGCGGAACCGTGAATACGGATGCTGTCAATTTTATATAATGGACCCTTCTCCATTTTTACTATTGCACTAATGGCTCCCTGTTCGATGCTGATACTGTCCAGGGAAATCCGGGCAAAGGGATACCCATTATTCTCCAGATAATTAAGCAACAGCAGTTCTTCCGACTTCACATTATCCAGGCGTACAGGCTTGCCCGTGAGTTTTTTAGTACTCCATCCTGCAGCATGCAGCAAGTAGGCATCTTCCGGCCTGATCTTAATCGCTGACCAGGAGAATTTATCGCCGATATAGAGCTGAATAAAAGCAAAGGCGGAATCGAAACGAACGCTATCAAGGGAAGCCGATGCAAATCCTTTATCCTGTAAAAGTTCCGGGAGACGGTAAACATAATCCGTACACGCGTTCCGGTCCCTGAAGGAAGCCGGAATGCCCAGCACAGCAGATGAAAGGATGGAATCCCGCGACTGCATACTTACCCTGAGCGCATATTGGGAATACCCTGTTAAGCCGGATGCAAGCAACAACACAACCATGCAGCCATATAATCTTAATTTTGCCATTCGCGCTCAGTAATCATTCATAATATTCGATAAAATTCGCCAAACGGCATGGCAGGTATTTATATTCATATCCCCTTTTGTAAACAGGCTTGTTACTATTGTAATTTTCATTTCTCCACTTCCCTGGCATTGAAAAACGATTTTACGGCTGCTTTATTGAAGGAGATCAGTCTGCGGTCGGATTATCTGCAAATGGATAACGTGGAAACCATTTATTTCG
>JAYVXJ010000795.1:0-3496 GCA_043785285.1 Chitinophagaceae bacterium | reverse complement strand
TGGGATATCCCGAAGGATCCGTGGGCCGATTGATGACGCCCGATTATATGGCCATCAAGGCCAGCAACACCGTACGCGAAGTGCTTGAAATGATCCGGCAATTGGGACAGGTTACCGATATGCTCAATTTTCTTTTCGTGATCGATGATAATGGCGTATTGATTGATGATATCAATCTAAAAGAATTTTTAATTGTTGATCCTTCGCTGCCGGTAGAAAAACTCATGGATCGCCAGTTCCTTGCCCTTTCGGTTAACGATGTGCAGACCGAAACGATTGCTATATTCAGACACAACAGCCGCTTTGCCTTACCGGTTGTGAATGAGGCCGGCATACTATTGGGTGTGGTTACTGCGGATGATGTACTGCGACTGGCAGAAAAGGAAAATACCCGGGAGATTCAGAAAATAGGGGGTTCTGAAGCCTTAGATGAAGCTTATACTTCCATTTCCTTTGGTCGTTTGGTTAAAAAACGCGCAGGCTGGCTCGTGATTCTTTTTTTGGGCGAAATGCTCACGGCTACGGCAATGGGATTTTTTGAGGGGGAGATCAGCAAAGCTGTTGTGTTGGCCCTTTTCATCCCACTCATTATCTCCAGCGGTGGTAATTCCGGATCGCAGGCTTCTTCCATAATTATACGGGCCATGGCACTCGGAGAAATTAAATTCCGTGACTGGTTCTACGTGATGCGTAAAGAGATCATGTCCGGAGTCATACTCGGAACCATCCTGGGTACGGTAGGATTTATGCGGATTGCCTTATGGCAGCGCTTTCACTTTTATAATTATGGGGAACATTGGTTTAAAGTCGGGTTAACAGTTGGCTTTTCCTTACTCGGCGTGGTATTGTGGGGAACCCTATCGGGTTCGATGTTGCCTATCTTGTTGAAAAAACTTGGAGCAGATCCGGCGGCATCTTCTGCCCCCTTTGTGGCAACGCTGGTGGACGTAACCGGACTGATCATTTATTTTTCAGTGGCCGTTATTATTCTAAGGGGAAGCCTTCTTTAGCGAAAATTTATTGGCTTTTATAAATGGGTACGGTACTGCAGGGTTCTCCATACATAATACTTTTCACCACCGGCCGGAGCAGTCTCGTAATTTCCAGATAAGCAAAATCACCGATGGCCTTTTCACCGCATCCTTTTACGACCACTCTTTTATCTTTAAACTCCTGCGGATCAATGGAGCTGATATTCTTCAATACAAGTTGCCGCAGTACCGTTTGTTTGTCTCCCTGAATCACGTCTTTCGCCACTGGCTGAAGATAGCTGGCCACCAGCATATAGGCCCACACGGGAATAACGGCATCAGTGGAACAATATACGCCCACCAGCTGATCTTTATATGTAGTCCAGTCTATATTCTGAAGTGCTGCCCGAAAATCTTTTTCTTTCAGGATCAGTTCCATAAAAAGAAAAGGTTTCAGATCGAACATCTCGATCTTTTCCTCTGGAAAATATTTTTCCAGATCCAGGGTAAGCAGAGCGCTCTGGCTTACTTTATTAATAATTTCTTCTTCCATACTGATAATATCACCGGCAAAGGTAAGCATCCCGGATCAGCCAGGATTCCTGATTCGAAATGGCAGAAAGCCTAAAAAAGCAGGTTTGGAAAATCTAAATGGCCGATGGCAAGCTGATCAGCGTCGGTTGGATCGATACTAAAAAAATGGTTCCGTTTCAAACGAGACCTTATTATTAATTTTCTTAAGAGACCCTTTTACTAATTCCGATCTCTGGCAGAAAATCCAATCCGGAAACCCGGCCATTACGTTTACAGGAACTTAGCGCGATTATCTTTGATTTTTGCTTTTTTCTTAAGCGCTTCTGTTGCAGCACGCTGAATAATGGATTCCTGGGATTGCAACATAGCCTGACGGATCTGATCTATATCACCGCTATAATTCGCCTTTGCGCTTACCTGATCCACCTTCAAAACAAATACCCCCTCATTGCCGCCAATCGGAGAAGAAATTGCTTTCCCTGAAAGTTGTTTATCAAATGCATAACCCACCACTTTGGGTTCCGAACCTACATTTGGAATATAAGGAGAAGTGAAAATGAGACTGTCTGCTTTGCCAATCGTTTGTCCGGTTGCAGAGGCAACGGCTTCCAGCGAACTTGCAGAAGCTATTTTTTTGGAAATCTGTTCCGCTTTTTTTTGATTTCTGAGCATGGGCTCAATGATGGGTCTTGCTTTTGCCACAGACATAGTGCCTTTATTATTTATCTCCGTCAATATAGTCACCACATATTTATCTCCTACAGAAAAGGACTCCGATACTTCTCCCAGTTTGGCATCAAAGATCCAGCGAACCATTGCCCGGCTGGCACCCAGACCGGGAATGGAAAAATCAATGGGGTGGATGTCCTGTGCTGGGATTTTTTGCAAATTTGCTTTTTTTGAGTTTGCATCGAAGGCCGCCTGATTCCGGCTTTCTCCGGCAAACTGGCTGGCCAGGCCGGAGGCATTCTCATCTGTTTCCGAGCTGGGTTCAATCTTGCGGGCAAAGTAAGCAATCTTGTAAGCCGGTTCGAAACTCTTCTGATCTTCGATCTCTACAAAATGATACCCAAACTGAGTTTTAAGTATTTTCTTTTCCCCCACTTTACCGGTAAATGCAAAGTCGTTGAATTCCTTAACCATTTGTCCCTCTGCAAAATAACCAAGGTCACCACCCTTAAGCCGGGTTCCTTCATCATCTGAGAGATGAAAAGCAACACTGTCAAACCGGGCACCATTATCAATCATTGATTTGATACTATCTATTTTTTTTTTCGCCGTACTGTCATCCAGTTTAGGCTGGTTTGTTTTCAGATCAACCGTGGCAACCAGGATATGACGTGCTTTTGTGGAGTCGGGTAATGTTTTAATATCAAGAATACGGGCAATCACATAATTAGGCCCGTCCAGGTAAGGCCCGATAACCGATCCTTTGGGCAGGATGCTCAGAGAGTCTTTTTTAGCGCCGGTTAATTTGAACTTAGGCGTGTAGCCATCGTGGTAATTTATTTCTGTTCCATTGCGTGCCAGAAAACCTTCCATGTCTGCTGTTGTGCTGAATTCTTGCTTCAGGTTCTCCACCTGCTGATGTATGGAGCTGCTATCTGCTGCGGTGGGAGCCGCACTGAAAACCACATACCGGATGCTTCGGGTATCCTCCTGCTGATATTGGTCCACGTGCTTGTTCAGATACGTTTCAATTTCTGCATCAGAAACTTTTATTGAACTATCTGAAATGGATTGATAAGGAATGTTTACGTATGAAACGGACGCAATCTGACTGTTGTCGGCATTCGCCTTCTCAATCATCCATTTGGGTATATAAGAACTCTTGGACAGCAAAGAAAGATATTTTTCTTTCAACCTTATCTTGATGAACTGGGGAAGAACCTGCTCAAAAAAGTTTTGAGCCATGGCATAATTCTGATCCGTTTTTCTATTTGATTTATAAATAGACCTCAGTTGGTTGATCCGGGCGGCTGCCTGTTGAG
>JAYVXJ010000794.1:0-3508 GCA_043785285.1 Chitinophagaceae bacterium | reverse complement strand
AAACCATTAGCTTATGAATTCTTGTCATAATCTTTATTTTTAATAATTATTATTAAAGTGTCACATTAATTCCTAAAATGAACTTGCGTTCGGTATTAGGATAATTACCATAATCAACCCCGAAGCCAGCACTTTGCTGATTGGCATTCAGGTTGGAAGCAGATGGCGTTAATTCCGGATCCAACCCGCTGTATTTGGTCAGGGTAAACAGATTTACCAGCTGGCCGTAAATATGCAGCTTATTCAATCCTATTTTTTTAAGTAATGAAGGAATGAATGAATAACCAAAATTTATATAGCGGCATTTAAGAAATGATCCATCTTCCATAGCCCAGGAATTGATAACCGCATCAGTACTGAAATAAGAACCTGCTTCAGCAACCGGATATTTAGGATCCAAATTCTGAGGCGTCCAGGAGTTATTATACTGGTCTATAGTTAAGCCAGGACGATAAGACATAATCTGGTTACCCTGTGAACCATAGAGGAACATGGAAATATCAAAATTTTTATAACTGGCACCCAGGTTTAAACCATAGGTGAACCTGGGATTTGGATTACCAAAAAAAGTACGGTCTTGAGGGGTTATTACTTTATCCCCATTTATGTCTGCATATTTAAACCTGCCGGGAGCTGCATCCTGTTCTGCAGGAGATTTGGCAACATCGGCAGCATCTTTGTAATAACCAATTACCTTATAACCGTAAAATTCGCCTACCGGGTGACCAACCTGGTTTCTGGAAAAATAACCTATTGATGAATAGGAGGCATCAAAGTAATTACCAGGTACGGAGACTACCGTATTTTTATAGCTCGTAAAATTTAGCCCTATATTGTATTTAAAATCATCTCCGGCCTTCCCGTGATAATTAAGAGCAGCATCCAACCCTTTATTTTCTATATCTCCAATATTAATGAAAGGAGGAGAAGCCGCACCATACGTGGCTAATAATGGCTCCTGGAATAATAAGCCACTGATTGATTTTTTATAATATTCTATAGTTAAATCCAGGGAGTTGTTAAACAACGTTGCATCTAAGCCAATATTGGCAATTTTGTCGCTTTCCCAATGTGTGTTGGGATTTCCTATCTGAGCCTGGAAAAACCCATTAACCAGTGTTGTGCCATTGAATGAATAAGCTCCGGTTGTAAGTCCTGAACTGTACGTAGAATAAGCGTTATTACCGGGAACATTTGCTTTGGAACCGGCTGTACCAATACTGGCGCGGATTTTAAGGTCATTAATCCAGGTAAGGCTATTCATAAAACTTTCCTGGGACAGACGCCAACCTAACGATATGGACGGGAAATTTCCATAGGTTTGATTTCCCACAAAGCCAGAATAACCGTCCCTGCGAATGGTGGCTCCTAAAAGATATTTGCCGGCATAAGCGTAATCCAAACGCCCGAAGAAAGATAATATCCGGTATGGCTGAGCTATAAAACTATAATTGGATACATTGCTATTGCCATTACTTAAAGTGACGTAATTCGGATCGAGTGAAAATAAATTATTCACTCCTCCTCCCTGACCGCTGCCGCTGGACTGGATTTGTTCAGCACCCCCTAATACCTTGATGTTATGCTTTCCAAATTGTTGATTATAAACCAATGTATTGGTCCATTGACGGGTTGAACTATAGGACGAATTTTCAACGTCACTGGTAGGAAGGTTATGGCCTATAATATCAAAGTATTGGTTATGTCCGATCGTTTTGTTATAATCATTGATTGTTGTGAAGCTAAGACTTGAACGTGCAGTAAAATGGTTTAAGAAATCAACCTCTGCAAATCCGGTTGCCTGTATGTTCCATGTCTTATCATAATCATTAGAAGTCAGTTTCTGTATGGCAACGGGGTTTCTGGCGCCTATGTCACCAGGTCCGGCCCAGCCGCCTCCATAATTCCCCTTGATATCATATACGGGAATAATCGGTGAAGCGCCAGCTATATATGCAATCGGGCTGCCTTCATTCTGGTTAAGAAAACTACCAGGAGTTTGAGTATAAAAAGCCAGGAAGGTTTCTCCAATTCTGATATTGTTCTTAATATTAAAGGTATTATTTACACGGCCGGAATATCTTTTTTTATATGTGTTCAGCAAAGTTCCTTCCTGGTCAAGATATTGAACGGAAAGAAAATAGGTATTTTTATTGGTTGCGCCACTTGCCGTTAGGGAATGACTCTGAGTAGGCGCGTATTTAAAAGCTTCGTGAAACCAATCTGTACCTCTGCCTTGTTTATGAAAGGCCTGGATCAGGTAATCATTATCAGGACCCGTTACGTCCGTAGGGTCATAATTATATTTCGAAGGATCCACTGCAGGATCGCCAGCATTGGCAAAGCCTTTTGCACCGCCGCCTTGCTGGTATCCAAAATCCGGTATCTGTCCGTTAGCAAAAAATTGGCTTAGTGGATTTACCCTAAAACTGTATTTCGCAATTTCCTGAACACCCACCAGATGGAAAACATTACCTTTAAGTGGCTGCGTAACACCATAAAAAGCATCATAGGTTAATGTTGAAACACCCGGTTTACCCTTTTTTGTAGTAATAACAATTACCCCATTACCTCCACTAACGCCATATATAGCTACTGAACCCGCATCTTTTAATACTGAGATTGATTCAATATCATTCGGATTTATATCAGACATGGAGGTGGATTGCACACCATCAATAACATATAATGGAGATGAATTGCCAAATGATGGGATACCCCGGATGCTTACAAAATTATTTCCACCCGGGACACCTGAAGTAAGCACATTAACTCCCGCTGCCTGTCCCTGTAATAATTGTTCAGAATTAGATACCGGTAATTTTTTGGCTGCAGAAACATTTACTGAAGCAACTGACCCGGTTATATCTTTCCTAAGCTGCGTAGTATAACCGGTTACTACCACTTCATTTAATGAATTATTTAAAAGGGACAGCGTTACGATTAATGTTGGTTGACTTCCGGCTCTAACTTCTTTAGTTTGAAAGCCTGTATAAGATATAATTAAAACATCCGTTGGTTTTACTATTAGGTAGAAGTTCCCGTCAATATCTGATACCGCGCCAATGTTTGTTCCCTTAATGTTTACAGAGGCACCCGCTACGGGTTGTTTATCGTCACTGCCAATGACTTTGCCTGTAATTTTATTTTGGGCTGGAACAAGTAATGATGAAAATAGGCCTAGAATGAGGAAAAGTACTTTCATTCTCTTCGCAAGTGGTTTCGGATGCATAAAATGAGTTTTGAGTGAATTAGCCAGGTTAAAAAATAATGAATCTTTGCGAACATATATGCAACTAATTGATTGGCAATTAGCTGCAATAAATAATGTGTATATTTCCTTCTTTGGGGCGGATTTGGTGCCATCCTTTGGAAATAGAAAGCACCATTCTTAATCTAAAAACTAATTTAGGACAATTATTAATAATTGACAAGTTTTTGTTAATAATTATTAAAAAGAAACATACTAAATGAAACATTATTTAGAAACACCGTATAAAAAGAGCCA
>JAYVXJ010000793.1:0-3515 GCA_043785285.1 Chitinophagaceae bacterium | reverse complement strand
ATGCCATCCGGATCAATGAACCGTTCGGGATTGCTGAAGGTGTAGTTGTATGGCGACCATCTTCTGGATTTCTCCGCCAGCGGATCGGGGTTATGCCAGAGGCCGAGTTGCGGGTCGTAATACCGGGCTCCAAAATCATACTCCTCCAACCCACTGCCGTCCGAGAATTCCTGATCCTGTTTTTCCTTGCCGTTGTATTTGAATTTATTCTCCGGCCTGCCGAAACAGTGGCTTCCGATACCCTTCAGATCCAAACCCCAGGGTGAGTAATGTGTTTCCGCCAGGAGCGGGCCCCGGTGATGTTGAATGGTCAGTCTGTCAAAGAACACATCCTGTGGACTCTCATTGCTCACATAAATATACAAATATCCATTCCTGGTTATTACTGGTGGTTACCCAGAAACCCTGGCGGTTATACGTCAGGTCTTCTTTTTCCTGTTCCCCTTCTTCATTGGTAAATGTCATGGAACTTTTTTTACCAAATGGAGGATTGGCTAGGACATATTCAAATTTGGTTTTAATTTTATTGTGGGATTCCGGAGCGGGGGGCTGCTTGAGCCAGTAAGAAGTGTGTTTCAACATGCGGAGGAGATAGAAATTGAAACAGCTGAAGGTCTCAGAATCAAAAAATCTGGTGTTTGTTTCCAGAATCCGGACTTCTCTTTTGTTTCTTGTTATGAATGGTAATATATTAAAAATGAGAGGTTACCAATCAAACCTGCTTGTTTTCAGCATGGTCTCCAAGTCATCCTGCAAATCTTTATTATCATAACTGTATACGATCATAAATACTTTTCCATTATGCACCGTTCTTAAATTGATGATGGTGTATCCGGCACCTACTTTCATTTTTGTTTCGAGTTTGAAAAATCTGACCCCACCGTATATCTCGGTGGAGGCAACGGATTTGCCATACCGCTTTAACCTCTGGTCAAAGTCCGAGAAATTTGAATCCTGCTTGCTATGAACGGTATCAACATACGTGAGTGTTAATTCATGCAAATGATTATCTCTGATGAGCAACAGGAGCTTGTTATAATTGGTATCAGTCGGTTTCTTTATCCAGTGGATTGTTTTTTCATTCTCCCTCGTTTCTGCGGAGAGGGTCGAGGAATCAATCACGTGAAAAGCCGGTGGCAACGTGATCGTCCATCCAATTTCCTTAATAAAAAAGGGGTTGGTAGACTGACTGAAAGACTTTTGAAGGCAAAACAAGAAGAAAACTAAAATGAATTTCATTTATTTCCCGAATTTTGAAGTCATGAGCGCATGTTCCATTTCGTTCCCTATGGCTTTATTAGCATAAATGTAGGTAAATTCAAAGAATGGATTCTTTAAAATGGCCGTATGCTAATTCCTGAGAGGCTATTTGCAGGCTTTCCATTTGGTTGACTAACTTTTTCTATAAAACCCTATCAGCCTATTTAAATGTTCTGAAGTTTTATTGTGGGATTCCGGAGCGGGGAGAGGGCTGTCGCCTTTGCAATATGGAAAGGTGTTTCAGCGTGCACTGGAGCAATATTGTATGCCGCGGTCTGAGTGATGGATCAGTTCTTTGGCATCATCTATCTGCCGTCTGGTTGCGATAGCCATGGTGAGGACATCCAGACATCCTATCACTTCGAGTGTTCGATGCATAGCATATACGATTAGGGTCAAAAGGAGAAATTTAAATTTTCGTATATTACAAGATGAATAAAGATGGGGCTATAATAGTAATCGAAGATGATATGGAGGACCAGGAAATATTAACTGAAATCTTTAAATCACTCGGTTTAAATAATGAAATTATTTTTTTTAAAGATGGAGAGTCGGCCCTTGAATTTCTAGATACTACAACTATTAAGCTTTTTTTAATTCTTTCTGATGTCAATATGCCAAAAATTAATGGTTACGAACTTAAAAAACTTATTCAAACCAATCACCGACTGCATATAAAATGTATCCCTTTTTTGTTCTTTACAACAGCATCCGATAAAAAGTCTGTTGAAGACGCCTATTCTTTGTCGGTTCAAGGTTTTTTTCAAAAGCCTAATTCCATTATTGAGCTAGAAAGCACGATTAAGACAATTATTGAGTATTGGCAAAAATGTATAGCTCCGAGCGCTTTCGTTTAATAAATTCATTAAATTTTTTGGGGGAAATGTACGGGCACGAGGTATGGCCTCAGGGAGGCTTTGGTAGGTGTGATCGGTAAATAGAACTACACAGTTTTCGGCAGCAATGATGCAGAGAAAATGGTAGCAATGATACATAGTTTTCGGCAGCAATAATGCAGAGGTTTTCGTCTCCGGAAGGGAGAAGAAGAATTCATAGAGAAGAAAGCACAGCGCACTAGAGGGTTGTTGCCGTACGAATCTTTTGTTAAAACAAAGCTGGAAAAATATCAGGATACACCGGCTGCTCAAATGCATGATTGGCTTAAAGAAAATTTTCCTGTGTTTCCTCAAACAGTCGTAATAAACGGGAATTATTTTCTTCATTAAAGTCGCCTGGCAATAGAGAAAGCAATAGTATACAGCCCTATGTTCCCTGCCTCCTAAGTTTATGATAAAAAATATAGGAACCGAAAACAAACAGGAGTCCAACAATTACAGGAATCCATTTATAGATGGGGTCACCTGCAGTTAAACCTGCGAAGATGGCGCCGGCCAGGTCAAAGGTAAACCCGGCATAAGCCCACTCCTTTAATCTGGGAAAACCAGGAACGAGTAATGCGATGACACCGAAAATTTTTGCAATACTTAATAATACGAGCACATTATATGGGTAGCCTAAGTGTTTCATCATCGAAATACCATCCGGATTAGGCCTTAGGCTGGCAATAGCGGAGAACAGCATTAATACGATAAGTGAACTGGTAAATATCCAGTAGGTGATTTTTGTGGCTTTCATGTAGTTGTCATTCGTGTTTGAGATTGATTGAGCGAGTGTGCTGAAATGCATCTTTGGGTTTTAAGAACGGCAATTCTTTTTGTTTGGAACGCTGCCTTTTTTTCCACCTGGCCAAAAGTGTTCTTATCTCTTTTGCTCTTTCCTGTTTCTCTGGATCCACAGACATAATATATCTTTTATATTATTAGGTAAAAAGGCTGTCAATCATAAAACTCATAAGTTTGAATCTTTTCCTTCTTCTTTAACTCATTCACTTTCTTAACCAAAGGCTTTTCCAACAGCTTCATGAGTTCATCCCTTTTAGCATTTAACGACCTCCAGAATAACTTATTCAAATTCTTCCATTTCCATGACTGAAGATTGATATACAATTTACTGATTAATTTTCTTCAGTCTGCCATAAAAAAACCAGCCCACGATCAAATGGACTGGTTTATATTTTTTATAAAGCGCAATTCACTTTTGGATTTAAAAGAAGCCGACGGGTTTATTGGACATGGGTTTCTTTAGGGTGAGTCGTCTTTCCTTTATGGTCTTTTCATTGGTTCTGGATAGTTGGTTTTCGGATGGATTGGATTGGTTCTCTTCGGATCTGGATTCTAACGTTGTCTGCATTTAGT
>JAYVXJ010000792.1:0-11301 GCA_043785285.1 Chitinophagaceae bacterium | reverse complement strand
CTTAACACCCTGCTTTCCGAAGTTTTGGAGCAGGAAGATTATATACGGGCCATCAAAATCAGGGACGAGATCAACAGCCGGAAAAAAGGCCGTCGCGGATGATCGGGTTTCCCCACGCCAAAATTAACCTCGGACTTTCCATCATTTCTAAAAGAGCCGATGGGTTTCATGATCTGGAAACGGTTTTTTATCCTCTCTCCTTACAGGATGTACTTGAAATTATTCCAGCCACAGCGTTAACTTTTTTTCTAACCGGCTTATCATTACCCGGAGATACAGGTGATAATCTCGTGATGCAGGCTTTTAACCGGTTAAAAAATCATTTTCCACAGATTACCCCACTTGAAATTCATCTGCACAAATCCATTCCTTCCGGAGCCGGATTCGGAGGCGGATCATCTGATGCAGCCTGCATGTTGTTACTTTTGAATGATTATTTCCATCTGAATATCCCTCCGGAAAAATTGGAGTTGTTCGCATTAGACCTGGGCAGTGATTGTCCTTTCTTTTTATATTCGTCTCCCTGCTTTGCCCGCAGCAGAGGGGAAATATGGGAAGCCCTTCCCCTGGATCTCTCCGGATATTCGATTTTACTTGTTCATCCGGAATTGCATATATCTACAGCCTGGGCATTCTCTAAAATCCATCCGGCTGCTTCAACGTTTGCCATTAAAGAATTAATGTTAGAACCAGTCAAAAACTGGCGCGGCCGTCTGCAGAATGATTTTGAAATTCCCGTTTTTCGGAAATATCCGCAGCTGCAAAAAATAAAAGCACAATTGTATGAGGCCGGTGCCCTCTATGCTTCCATGACCGGTAGTGGTTCCAGTTTGTATGGCATTTTTAAAAAGAACAGTATCCCTGCGGGGGGGATTGCCACCGAAGCACCACAAACTTTTCTTCCTTAAGACTTGTTTTCCTGCATTTCATTTCACACAATTCCCAGTCAATAGTCTAACCCACTTGTTTTAAGAACAAAGCCGTCGATATAATGAATTAGATCTGATTGAGTCTATGTTTTGAAAACCCGGCCGATTTCGTATCTTGCAACGTAATCTTTTTTTATTTTCGCAACATTTTCCATATCATTTCTCTCCGGCAATCTTGATTTTCTCGATCATCGATGAAGGGTAAGCCCAGCTTCGCTTTCCAAAGCCAAAACGGTAGCGGCTACGATTCCCTTCGGCGGCCAAAGCGGTAAGCATTTTGCGTTAAGCGTATTTCATCTTTCAAAACCTATAGCTATTTTTATGCAAATGACGTCATCATATTCTGAAACGACTGCCCGTTTTCTCGAGTTGGAAAACCAATACAGTGCCCATAACTATCATCCCCTGCCTGTTGTGCTCAGCAAAGGCTTAGGCGTATATGTATGGGATGTGGACGGGAAAAAATACTATGATTTCCTGAGTGGTTATTCGGCCCTCAACCAGGGACATCGTCACCCTAAAATTATGGAGAGCCTGATTCAGCAGGCCCAGAAACTTACACTCACCTCCCGGGCTTTTTGCAATGATCAATTTGGGGACTACGCCAAATTCATTACCTCGTATTTCGGTTATACAAGGGTATTACCCATGAACACCGGTGTTGAAGCGGTGGAAACAGCTATTAAACTTTGTCGACGTTGGGGATATGACGTAAAAGGCATTCCGGAAAATAAAGCGCGTATTATCGTATGTGCCGGAAATTTTCATGGCCGCACCAGTACGGTTATCTCTTTCAGCAGCGACCCGGCTTCTTATTCCGGTTTCGGACCTTATATGCCGGGTTTCGATGTCATTCCCTATAACGATTTGGAAGCTCTGGCTGCAGCCCTTCAAAATAAAGAGGTTGCGGGATTCCTGGTAGAACCCATTCAGGGTGAGGCGGGCGTTTTGGTTCCGGATGAAGGGTATTTAAAAACAGCCGCACAGTATTGTAAAGATGCCAACGTATTATTTATAGCTGATGAAATTCAGACCGGATTGGGCAGAACAGGAAAGATGCTTGCCTGCGATCATGAAGGGGTTCGGCCGGATCTGTTGATCCTCGGGAAAGCCCTGAGCGGCGGCGTTTTGCCGGTATCAGCTGTATTAGCTGATGATGAAATTATGTTAACCATTAAGCCCGGCGAGCATGGATCCACGTATGGCGGAAATCCATTGGCCTGCGCGGTAGCCATCACGTCTCTTCAGGTAATTAAAGATGAACACCTGGTGGCGAATGCTGCCATTCAGGGCGGATATTTAAGAAAAGGAATCGAATCTCTTCATTCTCCTTTCATCGAAACCGTACGTGGAAAAGGGTTACTGAATGCTATTGTGATCCGTCATTCCAATCCGGAAGCTGCCTGGGATATTTGCCTGGAGCTGAAAGAAAACGGATTGCTTGCCAAGCCAACGCATGGGGATAAAATCAGGTTTGCCCCGCCGTTAACCATCACGAAGGCGCAATTAGATGAATGCCTGGAAATAATAGAGGACAGTCTCCGTATTTTAAAATAGTTAGCCTGGTTATTGGCTAACTTGAGATCGTAAATTTTTTGCATGAACAGCCTGGAAAAGGCAGAATTAGCGGCGAAGCCGCATGATCATAACCATAACGAAGAGCATGTTTTCGGGGCAGACGTTCTGAGGGATGTTGTGATTGGAATGTCTGACGGACTCACCGTTCCTTTTGCGCTGGCAGCTGGTTTAAGCGGCGCGGTATCCAGTACCAACCTGATTATTATTGCAGGTCTTGCTGAAATAGCAGCGGGTTCCATAGCCATGGGACTTGGCGGATACCTGGCTGGTAAAACGGAAGTGGATCATTACAATTCCGAGCTGAAGCGGGAATACGAGGAGGTGGAAACAGTTCCCGATATGGAGAAGCAGGAGCTGAGAACTTTTTTCTCTTCTCTTGGTCTCAGTAAGGAAGTGCAGGAACAAGCCGTAGAAGAAGTAAGCAAAGACAAAGAAAAATGGGTGGAGCTGATGATGAAGTATGAATTAGGCTTGGAGAAACCAGACCCCCGGCGCGCCAAAAAAAGTGCTTTCAATATCGGATTTTCTTATATCGTTGGAGGATTGATTCCGCTCAGTCCTTATTTTTTTGTATCCAGTGGTATCCAGGGTTTGAAAATCTCTGCAGTGATCACGCTGATCTGTTTATTTATATTCGGATATTTCAAAAGTAAACTTACCGGTGTAAACCGTTGGGAAGGTGCCATGCGGGTAATGATTATCGGGGCTATTGCTGCGGGTTGTGCATTTGCTATTGCGCGGCTGATACAAACGGGACATTATTGATTTTTTGGTTCTTCCGGAATCTTTACTCCGGAAAACAACGTAGCGCCAAGGATGAAAATGGAAGAAATCAGTAAGAGAATCAGGCCAATCCTTTTTTCCGGACAGTTTCCATTGTAGCAGGAAGCAAAAAGAATAAATGATTTAATGGCATAAGCCAGCAGGAGAATGCCTAAAAATTGATTGAGCCGTTTTGCCCATAATCTCGGAATAAGAAATAACACCGAACTGAGCACAGCCAGAAAGAGGAACGCTCTGCCGGGCCGCCCATAATTATTCTGATTGGAATAAAAGCCGGTGAAGGTTTGTTTAATATCCGGATAATAGGCCCAGGGCATAAAGCAGGCAATGATGAGCAGTATTGCAGCCAGTATGCCAATATAAGGAGCGTACTTCATCGGATGGAGTCCTTTTTTATTCGCGGGATTCAATTTTTCCTTCAAAAACTTTCTCTGCTGGTCCGCATAACCAGATATTGGTATAGCTATTATCGTTGTGCCGGTCGTATTTAACCACCAGCTCCCCTCCTTTAGTAGTTACGGTTACGTCATTGTAGCCCACGTCATTGTGATAGCAAACGATGGCACTGGCGGTAACACCGGTTCCGCAGGAAAAAGTTTCATCTTCCACGCCGCGTTCATAGGTGCGTACGATGATCTCATCCGATTTTTTCTGTTCAACAAAATTCACATTGATGCCATCTTTAGTGAATTCTTCATTATACCGGATCTCTGTACCCTTTTTCAGCACGTCATAATCCATTACATCGTCCACGATCTTTACAAGGTGTGGCGATCCGGTATTCAGTATATAGTCGCCGTTTTCTTCCCGGATACCGGAAACATCTTTCATTTTCAGGTTGATGATGTTGGTGCCATCATCTATTTCTGCCTCGTGCTCCCCGTCGGATGCCAGAAAATGATAACTGGATTTATGGATGCCCAGATGGTAGGCAAACCTGACCATACAGCGTCCGCCATTTCCACACATGGATCCTTCTCTCCCATCTGCATTGAAATATTTCATCTCAAAATCATATCCTTCTTTCAGATTGAGTAACATCAGTCCGTCTGCCCCGATCCCGAAGCGCCGCTCGCATATACGGGCAATCACTTGTTGGGTAAGACCTGAATAAGTCTGCTGGCGGTTGTCCAGGAGAATGAAATCATTGCCAGTTCCCTGGTATTTGTAAAAAGAAATCGTCATATAAGCCTGCAAATATAATTCTTAATGAGGCATGGAAGCCACTATGCTCAGTGTTTTATCTATGAGTCGTTCCACAGCCTGAAGGCCATCTGCTGAAAAAGTTTTGCTGATGCGGTTGGCCACGATCACGTTTAAGCTCAGGCAATGATGCCCTAACATGCTGCCCAGTCCGTAAATGGCAGAGGTTTCCATTTCAAAATTGCTTACGCGGTAAGGACCGAATGCAAATGAAGTAAGCCTTTCGATCAGGTCGGGTTGGCTCAGGCCAAGCCTTAATATTCTTCCCTGAGGGCCGTAAAAACCCGGACAGGTAACCGTAATGCCATTGAAATAACCATCGGTGAAATGTTTCAACAGGAAAGCGGAAGCACTGGCAATCGTGGGATGGGCAAATTGCTGATGCAATTGCGTATGGGTAATAAAGGCCTGCAGGATTTCCTGTTCCGCACCCCGGGGTTCCTGCCGGTAAAAATTTAAGAGGTTGTCGATGCCGAGTCCATGAGTGGAAGCCACAAAGCGGTCTACCGCGATTTCTTTTTGCAGAGATCCGGAAGTGCCGATGCGTATGATTTGCAATTGGGTTAGATCCGGCTTAATTGTTCTGCTCGTAAAATCAATATTGACGAGTGCATCCAGTTCATTCATTGCGATATCAATATTATCCGTACCAATGCCGGTAGAGAGTACAGTATATCTTTCGGAACCGATATAACCCGTATGGGAAATGAATTCCCGGTGTTGTTGTTTTACTTCGATCCGGTCGAAATATTTACTTACCACCGGAACACGGCCGGGATCACCAACCAAAAAAATTTTATGGGCAAGTTCTTCCGGAAGTAAATTAAGATGATAAATGGCGTTCCGGGAATTCAGGATCAGTTCGCTTTCTTCAATGGGCTGCATAAAGGATTTGCAGGTTTAGGCAAATTAATCCGAATATACTACTTTTGCGCAATCTCATTAGGTTCCGTGGCCGAGCGGCTAGGCAGAGCTCTGCAAAAGCTTCTACAGCAGTTCGAATCTGCTCGGGACCTCTAAAATAAGGACTACAGTGAAGTAGTCCTTATTTTTTTTATTCCACGTTGTACCCAACCGGCCATTTTAAAATCTCTTATACCTGCAGATTAGAAATTAAAATTCAATTTTAAAAATAGCCGGATTCCATTGTCGCCCATTTGTACTGCATCCCAGGGGCCACCGGTTTCACCATCATAAGCAGCTGATTTTGCACCGGGAACATATCCTAAATCAGGGTGCACATTAAATAAATTATCTGCTCCTATGTAAAGGGTGGTGCTTTTACACAATTTATAAGATGCGTAAAGGTCGGTTACTAATTTGCCATTGTAATTAAATTGTTCCGGAACGGTAGTTGCCGGATCTGCATCCAAGGCTACTGTAGGGGGATACGTGTTGGCATACCCATATCCCAATAAAATTATTTTACCAAAGTAAGTAAGGTGTGTGCCGATATTCACTTTTTTTGAAAAACCATAATCAACGGTGAGTCCTAATTTTTGAGGAGGTGCGGATGCCAGCACAAATTTTTGTTCCCTGTCGCTAAAGAACGACTGGCGTTCGCCATAAGAACCATTTAATGCTTCAGGAACATTTACCTTATCAATATTCATGTGCTGCAAATTCGCGGCTAATAATACATCAAGGCTCCGGGGGCCCCATTTTTTATCATAGTTTAAAATAATATCCACACCGTAATTGGTCGTGTTTACTGCGTTTGCAAAGAATTGGGCCTGCGCTACATTTAATTCGTCCAGGATGGGTTTCAATGCCGCAGTGGTATTATCAAACTGACCTGAAAGCACCACCCTGTCTTTTATTCCCACCAGATAACCATCCACCGTTATGGTAAATTCATTCACCGGCCTGGCCGTAAAACCAATACTTGCGTTAAAGGACCGCTCCTGTTTTAATTTCGGGATACCGGCAGCCTTGGTAATCGGACTGTAATTGGGCGCAATTTTTACATCAAACGATTTTCCGCCCTGCACATTGGTAAACGTATTACTAAAATTAATCTGCTGCAAAGATGGCGCCCGGTAACCGGTGCTTATAGATCCCCTGATATTTACTTTGGGAGATATCTTATACCGGGTTGCAAATTTATAGGTACTTAAAAATCCAAAATCACTGTAATTTTCAAAACGAATAGCTCCTGAGGTAAGCCATTTAGTGGTTATATTCAAATCGCCCTGTACATATAAACCCTGTGTGTTTCTTTTTGCATTGATTACATCCACCGGTTGAAAGCCCGGAAAACCTTGTGAACCCGAAGCTTTTACTTTTGTAGGATCGTAATTGAAATAGGAATCTTTTTCACCCGCATAAATCTTGTATTGCTCAAACCGGTACTCCCCGCCAAATGAAAGCGTTAAACCCTTTGCCACAGTTGAATAATGCTTATTAAAATCCACATTGCTGGTATTTTGTAAAAACCTAAATCCACCATCATCAAAATGATTTTTATTGATACCTGCCGCGCCCAGAGACGCATTAAACGTTTTATCACCAAAATAATGGAAATCATTTTCGCCAATCGTATTACTTAAATCCCAGTCCCAGTCCCTGCCTAAAGTGCCACGAAATCCAACTGCCAAAGATCCATCCGTAATATGTGTTTGTATAAGCGGATTGAAAACGGTATCGGCCAGGTCGCCGGGAGTGGGAACGCTTCGCATAATTTTAGGATCCCAGATCAGATTGTCGTTTGCGTCTGTCGGAAATCGGCCCGGTCTTGATGAAGAAAGTGGGTTATAGCCATGAAATGTACGGGTGTAAGCATACGCTTCAGATGATTTGTAATTGTAACCGCCAAAAGCATAAAAGGTTGTTTTGGTTCCGGCCAACGGTGCTTCCATGTTCAGCATCAGGCCACCGCTGGTTACCGAGCCATCGCCATTGGCACGGCGACCTGCATTTATGGGCAGACCGTCTTTGTGGTTCAGATTGTTATCCAGCACCTGTCTGAATGTTTTGCCCTGAGAAAAGAAATTACCGGATAAATTGATAAACCCTTTTTGTGATTTTCCAAAGGAAACCCCCCTGTTTATACCCACACTTAACGCCTTCCCGTCTATAGCATCCCCATACACATATTGTTGTTTCGACCCATTACCAAAATAAGGATTGAATTTTTTATCATAATACCCGGATCCACCCACATTCACCTGCCATTTATTTACGTCTTTTCTTAAAACTAAATTAATTACACCGGCAATGGCATCTGAACCATATTGGGCAGAAGCACCATCCCTTAAAATCTCCACCCGGTCAATGGCAGCTTCGGGAATAGCGTTCAGATCTGTACCCGAGTTACCGCGTCCTCTTGTGCCGAAGATGGCTACAAAAGCGGTTTGATGTCTGCGTTTTCCGTTTACCAAAACCAATGTTTGATCCGGACCTAAACCACGTAGCGTTGCAAGGTCTACCTGATCGGCCCCATCACTTCCGCTTTGTTTATTGTAATTAAAAGAGGGTGCAGCATAATTAAGTAAAGAGGTAAGATCCGGCCTCGCCGTGGTAAGGCTTGCATTGCCTAAACGGATAACATCCACTGGAACCGGCGATTCTGTTTTTACCCGTCCCGCACCTCTGCTACCTAAGAAAACGATCTCGTCAAGGTTCGTTGTTTGTATTTCCATTATAATGGCAAGCTCCGGATTGCCGGCAATTTTTATCTGCTGAGTAGCATAACCCAATGCACTAATAACCAAAACATCAGCAGGATTTGCATTAATTGTAAATTCACCGGAAGCATTGGTCGTTGTTCCCGAACGGGAACCTTTAACAATAACGGATGCGCCCTCTATTGCTTTGCCGCTGACATCTTTAATTTTGCCTTCCATTTTTTGGGCATAGGCAGAAGAAATAAATGTAAAACAAATAAATAGGGCCTGCATATTCATTTTAATCTTGTTCATCATAAATAGTTATTTAGGTACTGTCCTATTTTAATAGCAGGATGTAAGTGATGGATCGTTTTGGTTTCTGATACCAAATGTAAAATTATATCATTAATTTATTAACCTATTTATTTAAGAACCTGATGCAGGATTCCACACCCCTATCTTTCTTATTAAAATTCCAGGTTAAGGTTGAAATATAATAAGATCGTTGTTTTAGGGGTGGTCGTTCATGTTTAAAACCTATCTTTGTAACGTATCATTAACCTTGTAATACCAGCATCCCGCAATCCCTGTTGCGGGTTTTTATTTTTAATTGTAGACTGATTAATTCATGAACCAAATGTTTAATGTAAGGGTGTATGGAATCCTGACGGGAAAGAATAAGGAAGTATTGGTATCGGACGAACTGATCCGGGGAGATTATATTACAAAATTCCCCGGCGGAGGACTGGAATTTGGAGAAGGAACAAGAGATTGCCTGAAAAGGGAATTTAAGGAAGAGATGAATCTGAATATTAAAGTGATGGATCATCTGTATACCACCGATTTTTTCCAGCTAAGTGCTTTCCATCCGGAACAGCAGATCATTTCGATCTATTATCGCGTGGAAGCGTTGGAAGCGATCCGGGTTCCTCTCAGAAAAATAGTATTTGATTTTGATGAGCAGCAATTGGAGACTTACCAGGAAACCGGCGAAACAGAAACTTTCCGGTTTATTGAATTGCCCTTATTCAGTGAAGAGAGTGTTACGTTACCGATCGATAAAGTAGTAGCCGGGATTTTAAAGTTATATTAGCTGATCAATGGTTGGGTCTGTTTGATAGCGCCCATAACAAATGCGCTTTGCACCTGGCCTATATTTTCCACCTGGCCCAGTTTATTAACATGGAAATCATAATAGTCGTCCATCGTTTCTGTAACTACCTTGAGCATGAAATCAAATTCACCTGAAATAATATAAAATTCGATCACTTCCGGAAATTCCTGAATAGTCTTAATGAATTTTGCACCCGAACGTTTATTGTGTTCTTTCAGTGATATGTAACAGATAGCCATCAATCCTTTTTTAATCCGGGAATGATTTACCAGCGTAGTGTATTGAAGAATTACGCCTTCCTCTTCCATACGTTTGATTCGCTCATGTACGGGAGTGGTGCTCAGGTGAACATTCGCGGCAATTTCCCTCACCGTCATCTTCGCGTTAGCCTGCAATAGCCGCAGGATGGCCCTGTCTTTTTCATCCAGGGGCACCGGAGGAGTAGTCGAATTTTCTTTTTCGGGGTCTTTTTGCATGGCGTATTATTTACTTGTTCTTAGAATACGTTAAAAAGGATCACTTTCCTCCAAATTTACTGGTATTATCTATATTTTTGTTCTACCAATTTATCTTTGCAGCAATTAAACAATAAAGCCCATGTCTACAAAAGCACAAAATATTGATTTGAAACTTCCATACAAGGTTAAAGACCTGAGTCTTGCCGAATGGGGTCGTAAAGAAATCCGCCTTGCAGAAGCTGAAATGCCGGGATTGATGTCTATACGTGCAGAATATGGAAAACAAAAACCATTAAAAGGAGCCCGGATTGCCGGCTGTCTCCATATGACCATTCAAACAGCTGTTCTCATTGAAACCCTGATCGAACTGGGTGCGGAAGTACGCTGGAGTTCCTGCAATATTTTCTCTACCCAGGATCATGCGGCGGCGGCAATGGCGGCAGCCGGTATAGGCGTTTTTGCCTGGAAGGGACAATCCCTCGAAGATGCAGATTGGTGTATTGAGCAAACGCTGTTTTTCGGAAGTACGGATCGTCCGCTCAATATGATTCTGGATGATGGTGGTGATCTCACGAATATGGTGCTGGATACTTATCCGGAACTGGTTCAACACCTTAAAGGTATTTCTGAAGAAACCACAACAGGTGTTCATCGGTTATATGAAAGAGTGGCTAAGGGTACTTTGCCGGTTCCTGCCATCAATGTGAATGATTCCGTTACCAAATCCAAATTCGACAATAAATACGGATGTAAGGAAAGTCTGGTGGATGCGATCCGTCGTGCTACCGATGTGATGCTTGCCGGCAAAGTTGCTGTCGTGGGCGGTTACGGTGATGTGGGTAAAGGTTCAGCTCAATCCTTACACGGAGCAGGATGTCGCGTGATCGTTACAGAGATCGATCCGATCTGTGCACTGCAGGCTGCCATGGACGGATTTGAAGTGAAGAAAATGGCTGATGCAGTTAAGGAAGCGGATATCGTGGTAACTGCGTCCGGTTGCCGTGACCTGATCACCGAAAAACATTTTCGTTCATTGAAAGATAAAGCCATTGTTTGCAATATCGGGCATTTCGATATTGAGATTGATATGGCATGGCTCAATAAAAGTTATGGTCATACCAAAGATACCATCAAACCACAGGTTGATCTGTATACGATAGATGGAAAAGATGTGATCATCCTGGCCGAAGGCCGTTTGGTGAACCTGGGTTGTGCTACCGGTCACCCCAGTTTTGTAATGAGTAATTCATTTAGTAATCAAACTCTTGCCCAGATTGAGTTGTGGCAGAATCACAACAGCTATGAGAACAATGTATTTGTTCTGCCTAAGCATCTGGATGAAAAAGTTGCCCGTCTCCATCTGGCCAAGATCGGGGTTGAGTTGGATGAATTAACCACTGCGCAAAGCGATTACCTGGGGATTCCGAAAGCAGGCCCTTTTAAGGCGGATCACTACAGATATTAGACCTGGAAATCGGTTATTAAAAACGCTGGTTTATAAAAAAAGCCACGCAGCAGGAGTAATCCACTGCGTGGTTTTTTTTTACAAATTAGGGAATGAGGTATTGGGGAAGATCGTTAGATCCCTCCAGAGCGGATCTTTGAATGTCGGGTTTTCTTCTTCATTA
>JAYVXJ010000791.1:0-3527 GCA_043785285.1 Chitinophagaceae bacterium | reverse complement strand
GATAATCAATATATTACATAACTAATTCGTGTCCCTCTCTTCGTTACCCGGAACTCAGCCGGATCCGAAAAAGGGTGATTCGGATTTCTTAATTAATTAAGTTATTTTGTTTAGGCGTTCACTGATTTAGCTAAGGTTATAGTGAAATTTTTCTCCTTTGTATTTGTTCGTAGTTTCTGTAAGTAATAAAAAAATGAGCCATTTTTTTATAGATAAATGGGCAATTTCAGAGGGTCTAATTCCAGCATTGAGCCAGGGTAAAATGTTGATATTAACAAACAGACCGAAATATTTCTAAGAACTTAGCTATGGTAAATAAGCCGGGAAACCCAAATACTATTAATAAATTATTTACACTTCTTTTTTTAGTATCTTCAACAAGCACGTTTGCCACTACTTATTATGTAAGCAGCACTGGCAATGATTCCAATCCCGGCACTTCGATAGCTGGCGCATGGGCAACTATCAATAAAGTAAACAGCAGTGTATTTCTCCCTGGTGATACGCTGTATTTTCAAGGAGGGCAAACATATAGCGGCAATATTTATTTGAATAGCAGCGATGCCAATAATCCCAATAATATTTTTGTTATTTCGTCATATGGCACCGGCAGGGCAACTATTAATTCAGGAACTTCTTATGGGCTTTATGCTTACAATACACAGGGCTTTTCCATTTCCAATTTAATATTTGACGGCAACTCTATGTCAACAAATACCAATTCGGGTGTGATTCTTTATTCGGACGTTTCAGGCAATGTAAAATTTAGTAACATTTCTATTAGCAATATTGAAATAAAAAATTTTGGAGCACATGGGGTTAAGATTGGCAGTTGGAACAACCTCACAGGATATCAAAACCTTGTTCTTAGCAACCTTAGCGTGCATGATGTAATGGCAAATGGAATACAAATTTATGGCTATACATCTCAAACACTTGTTGGCTGGCCACATAAAAATGTTTCTATTTCAAATTGTGAAGTATATAATGTCCCGGGCTTTGCTGATCCTTCAGGAGATGAAGGTAATGGCATTGTGGTCTCAGGAGTAGATAGTGGCGTTATCCGAAATTGTGTAGCACATGATAACGGACAAAATAATTCACATTGTGGTGGGCCCGGTGGAATATGGTGCTGGGACAGTAATAATTTCACGATACAGTTTTGCGAAAGCTATAAAAACCACAGTGGCACAGGATGTGATGGGATGGGCTTTGACCTTGACGGAGGAATGACCAATTCAATGATGCAATTCAACTATTCTCACGATAATGATGGGGCTGGTTATTTATTGGGCCAATTTCAGAATGCGCGGGCTTGGAGCAATAATACGATAAGGTATAATATCAGTGAAAATGATGGTATAGTTAATGAAGGCAGCATTGGCTTGTTCAAAGGCCCAGGCACCACAATGAGTGGCGCCAACATTTATAATAATACCATATATGTTTCGCCTCAAACTGGCAACAACAATGAATGTGCTGTCTATTTTAAAAATTGGACCACAGGTATCAATAATGTGGCTTTTTACAACAATATTTTTTTCACAACCGGAGGAGTGCCTTTTATTAATATCCTAAGCGGCTATTCAGCTTTTTTTGCCGGTAATATCTATTGGCCTTCGGGCAGCAATTTCTCCATCAATTATCAAGGCAAAAATTATTCATCATTAGCTTTATGGCGCACAGCTACAGGTAATGAAGTGGTTAGCGGCAGCAATACAGGCTATAACAGCGATCCGCTTTTAACGAATGCAGGGTTTGGTGGAACTGTTGGGTTTGGCAATAATCTAATCTCGTTAAATGCTTATAAAATAAAAAATATTTCATCCCCAGCTTATAATGCAGCATTAGATCTCAGTTCACTGTATTCAATAAATGTGGGGAACACGGATTTTTGGGGAACCATCCTTCCGGGTGGCATCGCCAATGATATAGGCGCCAACCAACATAGTTCTACACTTCCAATAGAATTGTTGGGTTTCTATGGCAACTGTTCCGGTTCTGAAAACAACATATTCTGGGCTACCGCTGAAGAGGTAAACAGAAAATCATTCGACCTGATGTATTCCAGCGATGGACTTAATTTTAGTAAACTGGCAGGTATAAGGCCAAAGGGAAGTAATAGCGGGTACAGTTATGTAAATGATTTGATATCATCAGGGAATAATTATTATCAATTAAAAATGATTGACCTTGATGGTGCGATTACTTACTCACATATTGTGAACATTAAATGCGAAAGGGTATCCAATAAAATAAGCGTCTGGCCCAATCCTTTTAGCCAATCCATAAATGTTTCCATAGAATCAATAACCAAGGGCTCGGCAACAATGGCATTATGTAATGCTCAGGGAAAATTGCTTTCACAAAGAAAGATACAGCTTCAGGAAGGCAATAACCAAGTTAGCTATGATGGGTTGAATAGTTTACCTGCTGGGACTTATTATCTCCAGATTGTTAATCAGGATAAAGTAGAACATTTCAAACTGCTTAAAGCGAGTAAATAAAACTTAGGACAGTATCTAGGCGTACATATTAGCATTTATATATCAGCTAAAGGAATAAGTTGTAATTGCTAATATTTAATCTGACAGATTGGTGATTGGGTTTTAAAATAAGCGGGGTAGTAGATAGAGTATTAAGTGATGATGGAAAATCGCTGATTACCTTCCGTTTGCCCGCAGAACGGTCAATTCTTTCTTATCCTGATCATCGTAGGTCTTTTTAACGATATAATGCCATTGCCGCTCCGATACATCCACAAAGAAGATATCGCCGGTCTTATGATTCCGGACAGCGTCCTGGAATTCTTTAGGCATCATTTCTTCCCCGAAAAACCAGCCGGTGTCGCCATGAGTGTTGTTGCCATCCATTGTGTATTCATCGGAGAGCTGAACGAATGAAGCGCCTGCGGAGGACTTTTGCAGAATAAGTTTTCTGAGGCTGTCGATCTGCGGCATGGATAATGTTGATCCGTCAAGGAAGATATAGCTTGCCCGGTAGGCAATTGTTTCCGTTGCCTCAAGGACCTTATACGTGACATAACCGACGGAAAAGATATCGCCTTTCTTTTGTCGCAATAACCTCTTGTCAATGAGGGATGAGTCTTTTCCGGAGGACAGATTGAGTAAGGTTGGTTTGAGTCCCGGATTGGCATCGATGAATTGTTGTGCTTCCTGGATGGTCCCAATCTTTTGAAATTTTTCGGTCACCGTTAATTGTGCGAAGATTGGTGCTGAAAAGAGCAGGAATAAGCCCGCAAGACTATTTTTCATATTTTTATTTTTAGTCTGTCGCATTTAAAAAAACATTGCTACAATTTTCTGTTTATAAAACGCCAAACACACCTTTATGAAGATACTACTTTTTCATAGTATTCCCGGTGCCACGGCAACAATGTGTCAGGAAATAAATAGTCAATTAATTAAATAATGAAAATGAAATGTGTAATAATAATTTTTTCTATTATTTATAAAAGTAGATGCTTTATTGGTACAGGGCAAACAAAAAGACTCTACTGATTATTT
>JAYVXJ010000790.1:0-3536 GCA_043785285.1 Chitinophagaceae bacterium | reverse complement strand
AGATCCGATTTCCCATTCAGGTATTCAAATAACTCCGTATAGCCAACTGTTTGCAGTGCATTGAGATGCTGAAATGGGATCAGGGAACGGACTTCCCCGAGAAGTCCTGCTTCCATCATATAATCCACCCGTTCATTGATCCGCTGATATAAAACATCTTTAGGAATCTGGAGACCAAAGAAATGTATGCGGAAAGGGCGTATTTTTTTAGGTGCATTATGAAAAGACAAAATAGAACGTCCCGTACTTTCCATCACTTCCAGGGCCCGCCTCATTCTATGTGGATTCCGGTTTTCTCCGGACTGAAAATAAGCCGGATCGCGAAGTTTGATCTGTTCCTGTAACCAGGATAATCCTTTTCTGTTAAATTGCTCCTGGATTTCAATTCTTAATTGCTCATCTGTCGGTGGCACAGGATCCAGTCCTTCACAAAAAGCTTTGATGTATAATCCCGTTCCGCCAACCATAACCAGCACATCCCGTTTTGAAAAAATTTCATCTGCCCATTGAAGGGACATTTCTTCAAACAAAGCAGCATTTACTTCATCCTGAATGGAATGGGAATTGATAAATTCATGCTTTACCGATTGCAGTTCCCCGGCAGACGGTTTTGCAACGCCAATGTTCAGTTCACGAAAACATTGCCGGGAATCCGCAGAAATGATGGAAGTATTGAAATGACGGGCAACGGCATGAGATAATGCCGTTTTGCCGGCCGCCGTAGGGCCCGTGATGATGATTACGGTTTTGGCGTACATTATTCAATGCCTGGTTCTTCTTCCGGACCGGTTTCTTCTTCCTCACCCAGGTCGCCGGTTTCTTCTGATTCTCCCAGATCTGCTGCATCTCCACCCACTACAACAAACCCTTCCGCACCACGACCCAGATCATATTTCTCTTCCACCTCAGCGAGTTTATCACCCACCAGACCACGTGTTCCATATTGAGAAGGAGCGATTCCTTCACTCTTGGTAACAGCCGGATATTCCAGCTTGCTGTTTTCTTCTTTGGAAACATGGATAAGTTCCACGAGAAAGGTCCAGTTTTTTACAAAATCATACTGGTAAACAAATTTTTGATTCGGATCCTTGATCTCAGAGCCAATCGCGGTTTCACCCATAATCAAGGGAGCCACCTTATACTCTTTTTCATATTTCTCCAGGGAAATTTCCCTCCCCCTTACCCAGTGATCGTTACTCCGGAAAAAAGTAGCCTGATGCTTACTGTCAAATTCATAGGCTTTTAAAATTCCCTGATGAAGTTGAAGAAAATGCTGGTTATGCTTCACCACCACGTCCCGGTAAACACTGTCGTCTTCCTCAAAATAAATCCTGAATTTTAAAACTGCCATAAACGTTCGGGTTAAGTGATTCAAAAATAAAATAAACCATCAAATTAATGGCCAGCTTTATTTTCTGTAATAAAAGGTAATTATATGCCTATTTTACCGGTTTTAGATCCATGGCCGCTGCCTTTTCCAACATATAGCGGTAAGCAGCATCATAGGAATTTTCTATTTCGCCTTCCAGGATTGCTTCCCGGATCATATTTTTCAGATCCCCGACCTGCCGGGAGGGTTTTATACCGAAAATTTCCATAATCATTTCCCCCGTTACCGGTGGTTGCCAATTGCGGATACGGTCTTTCTCTTCAACTTCTGCAAGCCGGGTACGGACAAGCTCAAAATTTTCCAGATATTTTTTAACCTTCTGTTTATTTTTTGAAGTAATATCTGCTTCACAAAGTATCATCAGGGAATCTATATCTTCTCCCGCATCAAATAAAAGCCGTCTGATGGCAGAATCCGTAATGTTTTCTTTTGTGAGGCTGATGGGCCGCAGATGCAGTTCCACCAGCTTTCGCACAAACCGCATTTTCTCATTCAACGGAAGTTTAAACTGATCAAAGATTTTAGGAACCATTCTTCCCCCCACCACTTCATGACCGTGAAAAGTCCAGCCATGGCCCTTTTCGAACTTTTTGGTTGCCGGTTTTCCGATGTCATGTAAAATGGCGGCCCAACGGAGCCAGAGATCGTTGCTGCTCACGGAAATATTATCCAACACCTGCAGGGTGTGGTAGAAATTGTCTTTATGCCCGTGCCCGTCAATATATTCAGCACCGGCCAGTTCCGTCATTTTCTGAAAAATAATATCCAGCAGGCCTGATTTGTATAACAGGTCAAACCCAATAGAAGGTTTCGTTGATCCAATGATTTTATTGATCTCTTCGGTTATACGTTCCTGTGAGATAATGCGTATTCTGGGTGCACCCTGACGGATAGCATCGAAGGTATCCGGATCAATGCTGAATTCCAGCTGGGTGGCAAAGCGGATTGCCCGCAACATCCGCAGCGGATCATCGCTGAACGTGTTGAGCGGATCCAGGGGCGTTTGGATTCTTTTTTCGGCAATATCCTTTAAGCCATTGAATGGATCTATCAGTTGCCCGTAGTTATACTCATTCAAACTGATGGCCAGTGTGTTAATGGTAAAATCGCGCCGGTTCTGGTCGTCTTCCAGCGTGCCTGCCGAAATTTCCGGTTTGCGGGAAGAAGAACGGTAACTTTCTTTGCGTGCACCCACAAATTCCACATCCAGCATGCCCGTATCCGTTCCTGCATCCCGTATTCTGATATGGGCCGTGCCGAAATTTTTAAAGAAGGAAACCGTTGGCTTGGGAGAAAAAGAATCGGCTACTTTATGCGCCAGCTCAATGGCATTTCCCAGGCACACGATATCCGCATCTCCGCTGGGCCGTCCGATCAGTTTATCGCGCACAAATCCCCCGATCACATAGGTTTCTGCCTGTAATTCAGCCGCTGTATCCGCGATTTTCCGGAACAACAACAACTCATTTTCAGAACAGGAAATTTGCATGGCTGCAAAGGTAAATCAATCAGTATGGAGCAGCAAGGAATCCGGTACTCCCGGCAGGGTTTTTAAAAGCTGCTCATCCCTGATTTCCCTGGCACAACGGAAATGCCCTTCGGGGCAGGATGAATATCCGTGAAGTCCGCAGGGACGGCAATACAAGGGCAGCTCCAGCTCAACGATATGCCGGATATCCGACAGCGGACCAAAACCAAATCCCGGGATCGTTGAACAATATACCGCCGTTACCGGCGCATTCATGGCAGAGGCAAAATGCATAGGCGCAGAATCATTCACATAATTCATTACGGCCTTCGACATCAACGCGGCTGACTGCAGAAAAGATAGTTTTCCGGCAAGCAGGTCTGTTTGTCCCCTTTCCATTGAAATCTGAATGGACTCGCAGAGCGGAATATCGTCGGGGCCGCCCAACAGGAAAATATGATACCCCACTGGTATTTTATTGATGAAAGAAATCCATTGCGCTGCCGGATATTGTTTGGTGAACCAGACGGAAGCCGGGCTGATCGTGATGAATTTTCCCTTTTCAAATGTTTTTACAAGGTCGAAGTCTGCCACTGTAGGATACAAGACAGGCCTATTATACGATTGATTAGTAAAATCCCGTATGAGTTCGTGGTTCCTTTCTGTTTCGTGACGCTT
>JAYVXJ010000789.1:0-3536 GCA_043785285.1 Chitinophagaceae bacterium | reverse complement strand
GAGATTAAAATCACTGAAAGGAATAATTGCTCCGTTTTCCGGAATCGCGAAAAAAGATTCTCTTTTTCTTATCTGCTTCTGGGCTACTTCTTCTGAAGAAAGTATCAACGAGCTCAATGCGATCAACGCCAACCTGGAACAATGGAAATCGGCGATCCCATTCCGATTTCTGGGGGTGTGTGTAGATGAAGGAAAGGCTGCTAATAAAGTAAGGGCCACCTATAATATGAACGCCTGGACCTTTGACGTTTTTACGGATTTGTACGGCGATCTCAGAAGGGCATTGCATTCCAATAATCTGCCGCAATCCATGATCATCTTTAAAAATAAAATTATTTATCAGCAGTCGGGATATACTGCCGGCAGTGAAAATTATTTTTTCCAAAAGCTCCTTGCGATACACGCCGGAAGGTTGTAGTTTGATTCCTTCTTATATTTTATAGTGATGAATGGGGATCTCAATGCACAATCTCTTTAAGCGAAAGCGACTGACGGTTGATCAATAAAAAATCTGCAGGTGCACCAATAATAATTTTCCCAAGTAAGGGATCCTTCAGCAGGGAAGCCGGATATGCAGAGCACATCTTCAGCGCTTCGGTGATGGGAATGCCCACCTTTTCAACGGCATTTTTAAAAGTGGACATCATGGTCATGCAGGATCCGGAAAGCGTGCCATCAGGAAGGGTGTACCGGTTGCCCTGAAAAATGTGCTGGTAATATCCCTCCGATATTTCGGTGACGGCATCGGTAATGAAGAACAGTCGCTCCCCCATAATTTTTTTACTGAGTCTGACGGAATCAAAATCAACGTGCACACCATCACAGATAATACTGCTCATTATTTTTGAATGCGCATAAACGGCGCCAACCATACCGGGCGCTCTTCCCTGCAGCGCAGACATGGCATTAAAAAAATGAGTGACAGCAGGAATGCCCAGATCAAAAGCATTCGTTGCCTGGGTATACGTTGCATTACTATGACCGGCAGAAACCAGGATACCCTGATCCATCAGGAGTTGTATGATTTCAGTATCGCATTCTTCAGGAGCCAGCGTGATCATTTTGAAAACGCCTATGCCTTTTTCCAGGAACAGCAACACTTCTTCCCTGCTGGGCTTCTTAATAAACGTTTCAATATGGGCACCCTTTTTAGCGGGATTGATATATGGCCCTTCCAGGTGGATACCCAGTAAACCTTTTTTTCCGGAAGCCATATAGGCGCCGGCAACTTCAATTCCTATTAAAAAATTTTCTATGGAATTGGTGGCCATGGTAATCATAAAATGCGTGCAACCGCCGGAGAGGCAATAAGCGTAAGTTGTTTCCAAAGCAGCAATATCCAGGGAATGGGAAAATAATTTTCCCAGACCGCCGTAAATCTGGAGATCAATAAATGCCGGAGCAATGATACAATCCTCCTGTTCTGCAATGGAATATCCGGATGGGATGCCGGATTTCCTCACTATGCCGGTAACCATATTATTTTCCGTTAATACAGCATGATCCTGCAACATTTCATTTCCTGTAAAAACGGAATCTGCCAGATAAGCCTGCTTCATGGGATCAGGGTTGAATTAAAAAATGATCCGCATCATTCCAGAAAGGAAATTGTTTGCGAACGGTTTCTATTATTTCTTTATTCAGGGTAAGCGTATGTACTTCTTCATTTTCAGAAAGGGGATGCAGGATTTCGCCGAGGGGACCAACGACCATGGAGTCACCCGAATAAGCTAATCCGTTTCCGTCTGTTCCAATGCGGTTCACGCCAATGACGAAGCACTGATTTTCGATCGCGCGCGCCTGCAATAAAGTTTTCCAGGCATGCCTCCTGGTGGAAGGCCAGTTGGCCCCCACGATGATGATATCGAATTCAGGTTCTGCTTTATCGCGATCGGATAATGGGTTTGCCGGATTGGATTGACGTAGCCATACCGGGAATCTCAAATCATAACAAACCTGCAGGTTGATCTTCCAGCCTTTTACCGATGCAATGAGGCGGCCGTTGCCGGGAGTATAATATTGATGTTCCTTTCCATAGGCAAACAAATGTCTTTTATCATAATATCCATAGTGCCCGTCTGGCAGCATCCAGATAAGCCGGTTATAATAAAGCGGTTCCGGCCCCCCTGCTGCTTTAATAATGATACTTCCGGTAAGTATGCATTTTTTTTCAGCTGCCATCTTTTTCATCCAGTTCATGGTTGGGCCATCCATGGTTTCAGCAAGTGCGGCGGGATTCATACTGAAACCTGTGCTGAACATTTCAGGAAGGATGACGACTTCCGTTTTTTCCTGGATGCTCAAAATTTTCTTTTCCAGCATCTGAAGATTGGAAGATATGTCTTCCCAAAAAAGAGCTGTCTGCACTAAGGAAACAGTAAGGTTCAGCATAATATAGAAAATTAATCAGCTTCCGTGCCGGCTTCGGGTTTGCCGCCAAAGGAAAATGTTTTCATCAGCAAAGGCTCAAATCCTTTTTGAAGCAAAAAGTTCCGCCACTTGGTTTTCTTTACAAAAATATTCTTTTCCGATTTGAGCGACCCCCATTTTTTATTTGCCTTTCGCAAAAAACTTTTCCCGTATTCCGTTTGATCAATGCTATCCAGTGCTTTGCGTATACAGTAGGGGCTGACTCCTTTTTGTTTTAAACCATGAAGGATTTTTTGTTTTCCCCAGCCTTTTATCCGGAATTTACCTGAAGCAAACTGAATGGCAAAACGTTCTTCATTCAGATAGCCTTCCTCGATTAATGCGGAGATCACTTCTTCCGATTCTTTTTTGAATAAACCGAGGGAATATAATTTTTGCTTCACTTCGGTATGGCTGCGTTCCTGGTAGCCACAGTACTGCTTTAATTTCTGAAGTGCTTTTTCTTTAGAAACCCGGCCTGGCTTAAATGTTGAACCTGGGGTCGTCATTTGCTCCAAATATATATCAACCCGTGTTCGGTTCCCTGTTTTAAAAAGCATTTTCGACCCGGGTTACAACCTTAATGCACCGTTATGATCAAGATATTCATCTGGCGATATTCGCCTCCTGCTGTAAGAAAAAATCAGTAGTTTCGTCCCAAAGTCCCGATTCATGAAGTTTATTGTTTCGTCCTCGGCTTTGCTCAAACAACTGCAGCAGATCAGCGGTGTTATCAGCGCCAATACCGTATTACCGATTCTGGAAGATTTTTTATTTGAGGTGGAGAAAAACAGACTTACCATCGTTGCAACGGATCTGGAAACAGTGATGAAAGTTAAGCTGGATGCAGAAGCCAAAGAAAGCGGCCGGGTTTGTATACCGGCTAAGATCCTGCTGGATTCCCTGAAGAATATAGCGGATCAGCCATTGACTTTTACGATTGACAAACAGTTTGGCGTAGAGATCACGAGCGACAATGGTAAATACAAGGTGATGGGCGAAAATCCGGATAATTTTCCTAAAGATCCTTCAGCAGACGAAACAAGTTCATTTGAAATGCCGGCTTCTGCATTAACTACTGCTATAAATAAATCCCTGTTTGCCGTGAGCAGTGATGATCTGAGGCC
>JAYVXJ010000788.1:0-3553 GCA_043785285.1 Chitinophagaceae bacterium | reverse complement strand
TAAATTCATACATTTATTTATACAAGTATTTTTTATGAAAAAATATTCAGATGGTAAAATAAAGAAAAAGTGGTTTATTATACTTCGATTTATTTTTCCTCTTGGTTCAACTTTCCAGGATGTAAAGGATTTGATTGCAATATTTAGATATTAGATTTTTGCTATTTCACTTTTTTGACACGGTTCGACATCTACCTCAATACCATTTGAAAGAGCCGGCACAATCAAACCTTAGATAAACAGGACAATTTTAAATTCACAAAAATCATCTAATTAACTTATCTTAATTCCTGATTCTCATGAACCAGGTCATGAAAAGCCGAATCAGTGAAGGTTGAAGTTAGTATAGCCGAAAACAACACATACTAGTATTTAAAAATCAAATTAACTAAATCATGTTTAGAAAAATTACCCTCATCTCCCTCGCTATATTTTTCATGTCCTCCTTCGTTTACGCACAAAAAAGAATTGGCAACGAAACAGCAGCCCAAAAACAAAAACGAATGGAATGGTGGACCCATGACCGGTTCGGCATGTTTATACATTGGGGATTGTATTCCCTGCCTGCTAGACATGAGTGGGTGAAAAACAATGAACGCATGACCAACGAAGAATATGAAAAATATTTCAACCTGTTTAACCCGGATTTATTCAACCCGAAAGCATGGGCAAAAAAAGCAAAAGCTGCAGGTATGCGGTATGCCGTACTGACTACGAAACACCACGAAGGGTTTAATTTATTTGACAGCCAATACACGGATTATAAAGCAACCAATACGCCGGCCAAAAGAGATCTGGTAAAGGAATTTGTGGAGGCTTTTCGTGCTGAAGGGATTAAGGTGGGCTTTTACTATTCTCTTATTGATTGGCACCATCCTGATTATACGATTGATAAGGTTCATCCGCAAAGACCACGCACAGACAGCGATACCGCTTATGCCCGCTTAAATAAGGGAAGAGATATGGCAAAATACCGCAACTATTTGTACAACGAGGTATCAGAAATATTAACGAAGTATGGAAAAATAGATATCCTTTGGCTTGACTTTTCTTTTCCGGGTAAATATGGTAAAGGAAGAGATGACTGGGGATCCGTTGATTTAATGAAACAAATAAGAAAGTTGCAGCCAGGCATTATCGTGGACAACAGGCTGGATTTAAATGATTATGAGGATGGCGTTGATTTTGAAACACCGGAACAGGTAAGCACGAAAGAATTAGAAAAATACAGGGGAAAGGTATGGGAAACCTGTCAGACGTTTTCGGGTTCCTGGGGTTATTACCGGGATGAAAATACCTGGAAAACACACAGGCAGTTGCTTGATTTATTAATTACATCGGTAAGCAATGGCGGTAACCTTTTGCTGAATGTCGGGCCTACTGCCCGTGGTGAGTTTGACAGCCGGGCCTCCAACGCTTTAGACAGCCTCAGCCATTGGATGCATTCCAATGATAAATCTATTTATGGCTGTACATATGCACCTGCTGAATTTAAAATTCCCGCAAACACAAAGCTTACTTACAATCCTGTTGCAAAACGCCTATATATTCATCTGTATGAATATCCTTCCGGTACGCTAACATTGCCAGGATATAAAGGCAAAGTAAAATACGCACAGTTCCTCCATGATAATTCAGAACTTAAATTCAAGCCATCTGACGGCAGTTCAGGTGACCTGGTATTAGAAATTCCGGGAAAGAAACCTGATTTTGAGTTCCCTGTTATTGAACTGGTGTTAGAATAACCTGAATTCAATAAAAAAATAAATATCCCCTGGATAGATAATAATACAGCTACCAAATAATTTAATTTCATGAATCAGGTTTATATCGGTTCAGCATACCAACGTCAATCCGGCGCTAAATATACTAACCATTCGAAATTTTATCCTATGAAAACAAAATAAAAATTTTGCCACTTCGCTTAATCTATGGCATGATCGGTTTTAGAGTTGGCTGAATAACGTATTTACCTCTTTCAAAACACCAGTGCTCTACCCGGCAAATGACGCTTATAAGGAATTTGACTATCCCGGTGGATGTGAAGACCCCCGCATAGCAGAAACCGAAGGTGGGCTGTATGTTATGGTCTATACGTCCTGGAACTATAAAATACCCAGGTTATCTATAGCTTTTTCAACAGACCTCTTTCATTGGGAAAAGAAAGGACCAGCATTTGCCAAAGCCTACAACGGCAAATTTTCAGATATGGCTACCAAGTCCGGATCGATGATCACAAAAATAAAAAATAATAAACCAGTGCTTGCAAAAATGAATGGTAAGTATTGGATGTACTGGGGAGAACATTTTGTAAATCTTGCCTGGTCTGAAAATTTAATTGATTGGCATCCCTTACTTGACAGCCATGCCAACCTGAAAAAAACAATGGTCCCCAGGTCTGGGAAATTCGACAGCGATCTGGATGAATGCGGACCTCCCGCTTTAATAACCGACAAGGGCATTCTATTATTTTATAACGGAAGAAATGCGACAGATCAATATGCAGATCCTTCTTTACCAAAAGGAACCTACACAATGGGGAGAGTTTTGTTTAACTTAAAGGATATGGAGACGATTATAAACAGACCCGATACGCCATTTCTAAGGCCTTCTCTTCCCCATGAACGCACAGGTCAGTATACTGCAGGAACTACTTTTGCAGAAGGCCTTGTTTATTACAAAGGGAAATGGTTTTTGTATTATGGCACCGCGGATTCCTTTGTAGGAGTTGCCGTTTCAGAAGATTCTAACCCTCATTGAAGAATCAGTACCTCACTGATCTCTTGGCAGATGACCTCAAAACGATCATTGGAAGTAATCTCCATCGCGGCGTTCATTCATTGCCTGCTATAAAAACATAATAAGTGCTTATTTTTAACCTGAATTCAACATTCACTTTTACTTATGTACGATCTACTTCACCAGAAGATCAATGAAATCATTTCCATAACAGAAGAAGAGTTCAGCTTTTGTAAAACCTTGTTCCTTCCGAAGAAATTACGAAAAAGACAATACCTGCTTCAGGAAGGAGATGTTTGCAAATACACCGCATTTGTGGAAAAAGGTATACTACGCACCTATTCGGTAGATGATAAAGGAAATGAACATATTCTTCAGTTTTCAACGGAGGGATGGTGGCTGAGTGACTTATACAGCTTTCTGACGAATGAATCTTCCCTCTTTAACATTGAAGCCCTGGAAGATTGCGAGCTGTTGTTAATCACTAAAACTTCCTGGGATCTGCTTCTGGAAAAGATTCCCGCTTTTGAACGTTATTTCCGTATTCTCATTCAAAATAACCTCATCGTCACGCAAAGAAGATTGATGGGCACCCTAAGTGAAACCGCTGAACAGAAATATATCAAATTAATCCATATTTACCCGGATTGTCTCCAGCGAGTTCCCCAACATATGATTGCCTCCTACCTTGGGATAACCCGGGAAACCTTAAGTCGCGTCCGGAGCCAGATCGCTGCCCGCAAATAAAACAGGTGACATAGGTCAATGCTATTTATTATCCTATCGCAATGGAGCCAGGGGCTGTTCCAGAGTA
>JAYVXJ010000787.1:0-3553 GCA_043785285.1 Chitinophagaceae bacterium | reverse complement strand
CAGGGCGCCAACCAGGCGGGTGCTGACTCCCCAGCTGGTTGCCCATACATAATCCAGTTTATTTTCCTTATCTGAAAATTTCACATCAAAAGCTTTGGCAAAATTTTGTCCGAGGAAATGAGAAGTCCCCGCCTGTAAAGCTTTTCCATCCTGCATCAGCGCTTCAATACAATACGTATCTATGGCACCGGCAAAACGCTCACTTGCTGTTTTCACGCCTTTAATTACCGGCATCGCCATGTAGTTTTCAGCAAAATCGGCATATATATCCAGCATGAGGAGGGTTTCGGCAATCGCTTCCCCGGAATTGGCGTGCGCGGTATGCCCTTCCTGCCAGAGAAATTCCGTAGTGCGGAGAAAAAGCCGGGTACGCATTTCCCAACGGACCACATTCGCCCATTGGTTGATGAGGAGGGGAAGGTCGCGGTACGACTGTATCCAGGTTTTGTATGTGTTCCAGATGATGGTTTCGCTGGTTGGCCTTACGATCAGTTCTTCTTCCAGCTTTGCTTCCGGATCAACGATAATCCCGTTTCCGTCCGGATCATTTTTCAGGCGGTAATGCGTTACGACCGCACATTCTTTTGCGAACCCTTCCACATGTGCAGCTTCGCGACTCAGAAAACTTTTGGGAATAAATAAAGGGAAATAGGCGTTTTCATGGCCGGTATCCTTAAACATCTGATCCAGCGTATCCCGCATTTTTTCCCATAAGGCAAAACCATAAGGCTTGATTACCATGCAACCGCGCACGGCAGAATAATCGGCCAGTTCACCCTTTAACACAAGGTCGTTATACCATTGCGAATAATCCGCTGCGCGGCTTGTAATTTCTTTGCTCATATCAAACGGAAATACCGGGTTTTAAAAGACTGATCCGGGTCTGATTTTTAACAATTTCCGAACCTGGAATAATTACATTCCGGGCAAATATTATTGTAACTTTGTTTAGACGCGCAAAAGTAGTAACTTAAGATTGAATCATCCAAAAGCTTTCATCATGAAACATTTATATATTCTGGTTTTCATCGCGTTGGCATCATTTACCAGCTGTTCGGTTTACAGAACCAGTCCCACCCCGGATGATGTTTATTATTCTCCCGGCGCACCGACTGAAGAATATGCTTCTGCCTCTGGCAATAACAGCAATGATTATTACAGTTCGCCGAATGAGAATTACGTGAGAATGCGCGTACAGGATCCTGATCGCTGGTCTTATTTCGATCGTTACAATAGCGATTATTATGGTGGTTATTCCGCTATGGGATATGCCAGTCCTTATTCCATGGGAGCAGGCTTTGGATTCGGTTATAGCCCCTGGATGGGTGGTTTCGGGTATTACAGTCCGTTCAGCTTCTGGAACAGTTATTATGCCTGGAACAATTTTTATAACCCTTATTACGGAGGAGTTGTTGTAGTGAATGGTAAGAATTTAGCTTCCCCCGGCTATACCCGGTTAAGCACATTTAATCCGGCAAGCTACCAGGGCAGATCCTATAACAACCGGCCCAGCAGTTCAAACCGTTTTTATAACAATACGCCAGCAAACAATTCTTCCCAGAGCGTCCGGCGTTCCAATAATAATTCTAATAACAACTACAACAGACCCGCTTACAACCGGCCAATGATTGAAAATTCACAGCCTGTACGTTCTGCCCCATCCAATTTTGGTGGTGGTGGCAGTGGTGGCGGAGGTGGAGCAACCAGAAGTGGTGGTGGCTCACGCCCGGGCAGGTAATCTTTTTAATTATGATGAAACGTTTTTTATTTCTGTGCCCGCTTTTTTTCGCTTTTGGGTTGAGGGCACAGTTACCGGAAGATGCTTTGCGTTTATCTTATACCAATCCTTCCGGAACTGCCCGGGAGCAGGCCATTGGTGGGGCTATGGGTTCCCTGGGCGGGGATGTTTCTGCTAATTTTGTTAACCCGGCTGGACTTGGTTTTTACAAGACCAGTGAGTTTTTGCTGAGCCCGGCTTTTGGGTTTCAAAAAACGAAAAGTCAATATTTATCCACTAATGAACCCGGACCCAATCTTACTCATTTTATGCTGGGCACATCGGGTTTGGTTTTTGGAAAGTCAACAACGCCGGATAAAAGTTCTGCTTTCAGTTTCGCGATAAACCGGTCTGCTGATTTTTACAGTCACACCCGCTATAACGGAAAAAATAATTATTCCTCCGCTGCCGAAGCTTACGCGGAAGAATTCGCCAATTCCGGGGTTTCTTTCGATCAGGCCCTGAAAGAGCCGGGTATTTCTTATGGTACCCGGATGGCAATATTTAATTATCTCATTGACACCGCCACTATTGGAGGAATAACGCAGGTGATTGCGCAGCCACAAAAGGTATTAATAGGTGGAGGTCAGCTTTACCAGCTCAACGATATAAAAACAACCGGCGGCATCACAGAATTAGCGTTTGGGTTTGCATCTAACACCTACGATAAATGGTATCTGGGTGCATCAATTGGAATTCCGATTGTTAATTATCAGCGCGATCAGCGTTATACAGAATCTGACCTCAGCGGCAATACAAATAATGATTTTAATTCGTATACTTACAAGGAAACTTACTCCTCCAAAGGAGCAGGTGTGAATCTTAAGCTGGGTGCTATTTTCCGGCCTAACACCGCCTGGCGTGTAGGGGTCGCGGTACATACCCCGACTTTATATTCACTTACGGATCGGTTGGATGCGAATCTTGTATCCAATTTGGATAATTACCGCAGCACGCCAGGAGTCGACTCTGTTTCTTCCAGACAAATGAATGATCTTAGTGGTTCAGGGAACAGCCTCAAATACGACCTTTCTTCTTCCTGGCATTTTATTGCCAGTGGCTCTTATGTATTCGGGACCGGTGAAGATACCAAAGCCCAGCAGGGGTTCATTACAGGAGATATCGAATATGTGACGAATAAAAGTCCACGCTTCAGTTTACCCTCCGATTATAATTCTTATTCTTCCGGTAACAGTTATTATGACGGTCTAAACAACACGGTTAAAAATTATTATAAAAACAGTTTTAATTTCCGGCTGGGTGGCGAATTAAAATTCAATACCCTGTCTGTAAGAGCTGGCGGTTCCTATTCATTAAGCCCGTATGCTGCTTCAGCTATAAAAGCAAGCCGCGCTTCCGTTGGCGGTGGACTGGGTTACCGCAATCATGGAATTTTTGTTGACCTTACCTTTGTGGAAAGTTTTATAAAAGAGGCCAGCTTTCCTTACCGGCTCAGCGATAAGGATAATGTATACGCAACGGTAAATCAAAATACCGGTAACCTGATTCTTACAGTAGGTGTTAAATTTTAAGTGTCCCGGTAATGATCAAGCAACTCATTCAATGGGTTATTTTCCAGCCATCGGATGGAAGCATTTTTTCTGAACCAGGTCATCTGTCGTTTTGCATAATGCCGGGTATTTTGTTTGATTAATGCAATGGCTTCATCCAGCGTAAGTTTTCCATCAAATGTTTCAAATAGCTCATTGTATCCTACAGTCTGCAGTGCGTTCAGGTGGCGGTATGGGAAAAATATTGCGGCCTCTTCTGCGAGTC
>JAYVXJ010000786.1:0-3574 GCA_043785285.1 Chitinophagaceae bacterium | reverse complement strand
TCATTGTCATGCCCGTGGGGCCGTTGATATATTTTTATATCAGGTCTTTCAGCGATCCCACATTCGTTTTCAGGAGGAAATACCTTGTTCATTTTATTTCTGTCGTTATAGACCTTATTCCCAGGGTAGCCGCCTTTATATATATAGCCGGACTTGTTTTAAAGTGGCTTCCAAAAAATGATGCGCCCTGGGGAAATTTTATAGATCAGGTAAATGTGTATTCTGACATACCCCGCTGGCTGTCGATCAGTATTTATTTGTGGTTTTCATACCGCTACCTTAATTCTCTCAAAAATAAAAGCGCAGGTCAAAAAGTTGTGCCGAAATATTTCCCCTGGCTCCGGCAGTTTGTACAGTTGTTTACCGTGTTTCAGGTGATCTGGCTTTTATATCTGATCCCCTATGTTATCCCAAAATTCAGTAACCAGCTGTGGGATACATTCGGATGGTATCCGGTATACATTCCACTTTCCATATTAATATACTGGCTGGGTATCAAAGGGCTGATAGCCTCTTCAGTAAAAACAAACCCGGGTACGGCCAAAGGAAAATTATCGGCCCAGGCTACTGTTCATCTTAGCGAGGAAATCATTGCCCGCTTAAAGAATGCCATGGAGCTCGACAAACTCTGGCTGGATCCGGCGCTCAATCTGACCCTGCTCGCCAAACATTCCAGAATCCCGGCAAAAACCATTTCTGCCGTTCTGAACCAACATCTTCATAAAAGCTTTAATGAATTCATTAATGAATACCGGATTGCCGCTATTAAAGAACGTCTTCTTACCTCTTCTGATAAAAATCTGACGATCGCCGGTCTTGCATACGAATGCGGCTTTAATTCGCAGCCCACGTTTCAGCGTGCTTTTAAAGCTATCCAGGGAGAAAGCCCCAGTGAATTCCTGTCAAAAAATAGCCTGACCAGCATCCAAAAGGCATAAATCACATTCAAATCCGGATTTGAATAGGCTGCAACATGTAAAAAATCTTACTTGCCCCTATCAATTTTTCCTTATGAAATGTATTTTGTTTTTTACTCCAATCCTGTTCAGTCATATTTTGCTGTTCGCCCAAGTCACCAAACCCGCCGATTATACGGGTCACTATCAGGTAGACTTTTATCCTTCCCGGAAACTCAACGTGACCCGGGAGCTTAACAGACTGTTCCTTGAAATCGTCGGACAAGGCAAAACAGAATTAATTCCTTTGCAGGGAAATTTATTTAAGCCCAAACTGATACCTGCATCAACCATTGAATTCATCCGGGACAGTCTGGGGGAAACGGTAAGATTCAAATGGATCAATCCGCCATCGGGCGGGGAATTCATACGGGTTGCAGATATAGACAAATCCGCCATTCCCGGGTCATCGCCTGAAAATCTCACTACTTATGAAGGAAAGTATGTACCAAAAGGAAACAGGTACAATATCATGCTGATCAGGGCTGAAGCTGATCACCTCATCAGCCAGATTCCGGGCGAAACATCACTTGATTTTTATGAGTTGTCCAAAAATAAATTCATTTTCAAAAAAGGAGAATTTAGTACGGTCTATGAGTTTATAGCCGATAAAAGGGGAAATTTTACAAAAATAAAAACTACGCAAACCGGGCGGTTCTATTGTTCAAAAATTTCGGACAGCGCGCCTGAGCTTTATGTAGCAAAACATAGTTTTTCCGAACGCAGCGGATTTACCCGGGCTGATACGCTTAGGGGTATGCTTTCTCCCATGCGCACCTGTTATGATGTTGCTTTTTATGACCTGGATGTTAAAATAGATCCCGATTCAAAGTCTTTAGAGGGAAGAACAAAAATCCGGTTCAGGGCAATGCGTGATTTTTCCATTTTCCAGGTTGATCTGTTTGCCATCATGAAAATCGAAAAGATCCTTTTTCACAATGAAATCCTTTCTTTTAAAAGATTGGATGACGCCGTTTTTGTTCAGTTTCCAGATACATTAAAAAAGGGAACGGTTGAGGAAATCCAAATAATGTATTCAGGAAAACCACAGGATCCGGATATTGCCAATCTGGCCGGCGGATTTATTTGGATGAAGGATAAAAACGGAAAACCCTGGATAGAGTCCGTTGTCCAGGGTTCCGGCGCCAGTCTCTGGTGGCCATGCAAAGACCATTTGTCTGACAAGCCCGACAGCATGCATATCAGCGTTACTATTCCGGCCGGATTAACCGCTGTTGCCAATGGCAGTTTTATAGGAAAAACAATGTTGCCGGATAGTCTCGTCCGTTTTCAGTGGGCAGTACATTATCCCATCAATAATTATAATGCCGTATTATATATCGGTGACTATGTTCATGCTTCAGATGAATATGACCTGGGTACAAACCGCTTCCCCCTGAACTATTATTTCCTCTCCTACCATGCTGCACAGGCAGCGGTATATGCCAGACAGGTCAGGCCTATGCTCGACCTATATCAAAATGATTTCGGTCCCTATCCTTTCCCGAAAGACGGATATGCACTTGTCGAATCACCTTATGGCATGGAGCATCAGAGCGCCGTGAGTATCGGACCATATGCTAACGCCCAAGAAAAACCAATAAATACGGTGGAGAACATCAGAACCTTATGGCATGAATCCGCGCATGAATGGTGGGGAAATTCGGTTACCTGTAATGATATGGCCGATTTCTGGATCCATGAATCCTTCGCCACCTATGCAGAAGTGTTGTGTTATGAAAAATTTCATGGTATGGCAGCAGCGGAGAAATACCTGAAAGAACAGGATCCCGGAAACAAGGAACCCATCATCGGATTTTATGATGTGAATGATTTTCATATGGGGGACATGTATTCAAAAGGATGTCGCATGATTGCCACATTGCGTACAGCAATAAATAATGATATTTTGTTTTTCAGTATACTGAGGGGCATTCAAAAGAAATATAAATATCAATCCATCAATACGGCTGATATTGTCAGTTATTTCAATACCGCAACTGGCACGGATTATACAAATGTCTTTGATCAGTACCTGCGTTATGGCCCCATTCCAAAACTAATTATTTCCACGAACCCTTCGGGAAAAGATCTGGATCTTCGATATAAATGGGTGACTAATGTGAAGGATTTCAGGCTGCCCGCAAAATTGTCGGTGGGTTCAAAAGAATTCCAATTCATTTATCCGACCAACGAATGGAAAACTATTCACCTGGAAAACTGCCGATCAAAAGACCTGCACTTTGATACCGTGAATACTTATTTTGATCTGCAGACAGAATAATTAATTCACTTCCTTTTCTCATCCGGTTTCCTTCAAAGCCGGATCATTTTCCTTTTTCAGAAAATCTGCATTGGAAAGCGATTCCGAATAAGGCCTGTAAAAAAGGTATTGAAAGAAGGCCAAATTGAAATTAAAATGACAAATGGGCTAATCAGCCTGTCCAATGCCGATGCATATCTCTGTTTTTATTTGAATTGATGAATCCCAAATCATATCCGATTTCATAAATCAAACGTTGCTTTTCATTAAGTCATCTCTCCCTTTCCTGTGCAAATTTGTGTCGACAACAAATCGCACAAAATGTTCTCATCTATTTCCTGGTCTCAATTTCTCA
>JAYVXJ010000785.1:0-3587 GCA_043785285.1 Chitinophagaceae bacterium | reverse complement strand
TTACAATTCAGGCGGTTTTTTTGTTCAAAATAAATGTATTATTTTATTCCCCTATTTCGGGTGACTGGTTTATCTCCCAGGAAAAAGATCAGTTCCGTTTTACCTGAAAATTCAACGGATACGAAGTGAAAATAAATATAAACCCGGTAACAGGTAGAATGCCTTTTAACAAAGACAAAATAAGCTTGCGATGGCAAAATGGGTAAATAGAAGCTGTATAAAATAAACCAGTATTCCGGGGAAAATAAAAGAGGATAAAAAAGTCTTTTATTAGCTCTTTTGATTATTTTTGCTCCCGATAAACCAACTGAATGTTTTCGAAAACATGTGAATATGCAATCCGGGCAATGCTCTTTATTGCACAAAAATCAAAGAACGGGAATAAGACAGGAATCAAGGAGATTGCCAAAGGCATCGATTCCCCTGTATATTTTATAGCCAAAATCCTACAAAGCCTTAGCCGGCGCGGACTTGTTCAATCCTTAAAAGGGCCTAATGGCGGTTTTTACCTGGATAAACTGTCCCTGAAATTTTCCCTGGCAGATATTGTAAAAGCGGTGGATGGAGATAAGATCTTTTCTGGTTGTGCTCTGGGACTGGATTTTTGCTCAGAAACAAAGCCTTGCCCCATCCATCATGAATTTAAAAAGGTCCGGAAAGATTTAGCGGATGTATTACAGAACGCCAAACTGGGAACATTTTACGAACAATTTGATAAGAACCTGGCCTTTCTGAAACGACGTTAATTTTTTTTGATATAATAAAAGATAAAAAGGTATTAATATATTTTATGAATGTTTCTCTGTACCCTATAAACGGATTGATTTTTTGTTTGTCCTTTCTCTTATTACTGTTGCTTGTCGCTGTGATTATACTAAAAATTAAAACAAGAGAAGTACTTGAGGCGAACAAAAAACAAAAAATTAAAAATGAAACCGAGCGGTTCAATCAATACATCAGCAACCTGGATAGCAAACAGATTGAAACGTATTTAAACCTTAAACGTCAACCGAAGCAACCGAAGCATCCGAACGAATCTTCATCCAGTCCGGCTTCCGGAGTCAGCGGACTACTATTATTGCTGGTGGTTTTTTTTCTCCCGGCCTCCCTCTTTGCCCAATCCACCCCTACATCCACCAACCTGTTCAGCGAGGCCGGCTTCCTGATCGTCATAACCCTGATTCTTATTCCCATTCTTCTGGGTATCGTGCTCATGGTGGTTAAAGTCATGAACCTGTTAAAACAAAATCGCACGAAACGAAGTCTGGAAGAAGCTGAAAAACTGGCGCACTACCTGGCTTCCTTACCGGAAGAAGAATTGGAAAAGACACTAATAAAACGCAAGCAGGCACTCGATTACCAGCTAACGCACACAGAATTATCGGGTCATGAAACCGCAGAAGATGAAAAAGGCCTGATCAATATTAAAACGAATGCCGGTCTGCCGGTCGTTGCCATAAAAAAGAAAGCCTTAAAACGTCCGAATATTGATCCGGCCCTTACCCGGCTGATCCTTTGGTATATTGGAACCGCCACATTCTGGCTGTTGTTTGGTACCAGTATTGGAGAATACCTGGGCATCAAATTCGTTGCACCGGATGCAGACCATATCAGCTGGTTAAGTTTCGGGCGGCTCCGTCCCGTTCATACCAATTCCGTTTTCTGGGGCTGGGCTTCGCTTGCCATGTTGGGTCTTGGCTATTATATTGTTCCCATGGTCAGCAATACCTCACTGGCCAGTATTAAAAAAGGCTGGTGGACCCTGATTCTCATCAATGCATCTGTTGTTTTGGGATCTATTTGCCTGATGGCAGGCATCAATAATGGCGGAGGCGAATATCGCGAATACGTTTGGCCGGTGATGACCTTGTTTGGCATCGGACTGCTCCTGACCCTGAGTAATTTTTTAAAGACCATCGCCAAACGAACCACAACAGAAATTTATATCTCCAACTGGTACATCGTCTCGGCAATAATTTTTGCGCTGGTCATTGTGATTGTAGCCTATGTTCCCTTGTGGCAGGATGGTTTAGGCGAAACAATCGCACAGGGTTATTATATGCACCAGGGTGTTGGCATGTGGTTTATGCTGTTTACGCTGGGTATCGTTTATTATTTTCTGCCGCAACAGTTAAACAAGCCGATTTATTCTTACAGTCTCGGCATCCTAGCTTTCTGGACGCAAATTCTTTTTTATACGTTAATCGGGTCACATCATTTTGTTTTTAGCCCCATTCCCTGGTGGCTGCAAACGGTGGCCATCGTGGGCAGTGTTGGAATGATCATTCCGGTAGCGGCTGGTACTACCAACTTCTTCATGACCTTCAAAGGCGCCTTGTATAAAATTCCCGGAAGTTATACACTACCCTTTTTCCTGGTCGGCATTATATTTTATTTCACCGGTTCCATGCAGGGAACGGCCGAAGCTTTCCGCTCCACTAATTTAATCTGGCACTTTACTGATTTCACGGTAGCCCATTCCCACATGACCATGTACGGCATCATCTGCTTTTTTATATGGGCCGGCATCTATGCGGTGATTCCGAGGCTAACCGGAAAAGAACCGCCGCAGATAACAGTGGGCGCGCATTTCTGGCTTGCCCTGATAGGCTTGTTGTTTTATACCGTTCCCTTAATGTATGGAAGCACCCTGAAAGGAATGATGTGGGTAGATGGAAAACCATTTATAGATGCTGTTTCTTTTATGGCGCCCTTCTGGCTATGGCGGGCTATTGGAGGAAGCCTGATGTGGTTTTCACATTTGTTTTTTGCATACAATATTTATAAGATGCTTACGGACAATAGCGCGCTGGATGTTAAGGCTATCGCATTGGAAAAATTGGAAAATCAGTCCGTTACTATTCAATAATTGATCACATCATGGAATTATTCGATAACCATAAAATATTATTCAGAACTGCTTTCCTGTTCTTTGCAGGATTAACTATTCTGGTAGCCATCATACCGGCATTAAATAATCAAAGGAATTTCGCGCCTTTGCCAAATGCTGAGCCGTTAAACGCTGATGCCATCAAAGGCAAAGCTATTTTTGTTGCCAATGGTTGCGTTGCCTGCCACACCCAGCAGGTGCGAAACGTGGATATGGATAAAGTATGGGGCGACCGGCCCAGCATTGCGGCTGACTATGCCGGCAACCATCGTACTGATTTCTGGCGCAACACCGCAACGCTGATGGGTTCTGAACGTACAGGTCCGGATTTAACCAATATCGGCAAAAGACAACCCAGCAAGGAATGGAACCTGATGCATCTGTTCAATCCGAGAAGCGTGGTGGAGCAATCTGTTATGCCCGCATATACCTGGCTTTTTGAAATAAAAGACAGCGCTGATAAGGGAGATGTAGTGGTAAATGTGCCGAAGGATTTTTTAAACGGACAGGAAGGAAAAGTAGTGGCCACTAAAGACGCACTACATCTTGTTGCTTATCTCCAGTCTTTAAAACAAACAAAATTGCCCGATGGAAAGCCCGCGCCGGAATTTTTATATAAGAAAAAAATTCCTGCTGCCAATGGTTCTTCCAAACCTGCGGCAGCAGATGGCGTAGCACTCTATACCGCAAATTGTAA
>JAYVXJ010000784.1:0-3592 GCA_043785285.1 Chitinophagaceae bacterium | reverse complement strand
TTTACTCCCATCGCGGGTGGAACGTAGGTAAACATCTTTTAAGGGTTCGAGGATTAAGCTCGGATACATGTTTAATTTCTTCATTTCCGTTCCGTTTCTTCTTTCCAGAAAGGCCGGAAACTGCGCTTGCAGGGAAGCCACATGGGTACCTGGTTTAACCAATATATAAGTTGCGTTTCCGTAATTACCCCATTGATCATCCAGACCCGGATTAAATTTCCGGGTTAGGGTACTCATGGAAACCAGCATGTCCGCTTTTATCTGGGAATTCTCCGGAATGTCTTTCATGACACCGGTAACTTTTGCAGTTAGACCATCTCCGGTAAGCAATACGGTTTGCCCGATCGGATCCGCATTGCCAAAATATTTCTTAGCCGCTGCTTCGGAAAACACAATACTTAACGGTTCATTCAACGCAGTTTTCGGATTCCCTTTCAACAATTTGAAATCAAACATCCGGAAGAAGGCTGAATCGGCATAAAGTGAATTGGTTTCCTGGAATTTGATATTTCCTTTTCTTATCAATAGCTCATCACCGGTAATCCGGACGGCTGCTTCGATCTGCGGAAAATCCTGGGATATATGAGCGCCTACTGCCCAGGCAGGGCCTCCCGCTTTTATCACTTCCGTAGGTGTTTTAATATCACTGACCACCCGGTAGATGCGATCAGCCTTGCTGTGGAAGGAATCATAGCTCAACTCAAAACGGACATATAAAAAGATCAGGAAGCATGCCGTCATTCCAACGGTTAATCCCATGATATTGATGAATGAGAAGACCCGGTGCCGCCAGAGATTCCGGAAGGCAATTTTGAAATAATTTTTCAGCATGATCTTGATTTTTTGTTGACGGTTGATAGTTGACTGATCTCCCGTGCGGATTCACAACTATAGTCCGTCAACCGTCAACTGTCATCCATCAACTATATAATCAGGCAAGAATATTTTCAGTAACGGTTTGTCCGTCCAGCATACGAATAATCCGATGACTGTACCGGGCATCGTGTTCAGAGTGCGTAACCATGATAATGGTTGTACCCTGTTCATTCAGATCCGTCAGCAGTTCCATCACTTCATTCCCATTGGCTGAATCCAGGTTTCCCGTAGGTTCATCTGCCAGGATTAATTTTGGTTTATTCACTACGGCCCGTGCAACCGCCACCCTTTGCTGCTGACCGCCGGAGAGCTGCTGGGGATAGTGGTTCCTTCTGTGCATGATCTGCATTTTATCGAGCATTACTTCCACTCTTTTTTTTCTTTCATCACTTTTAACCCCCAGATAGATCAGGGGTAATTCCACATTTTCAAAAACGGTGAGTTCGTCGATCAGGTTAAAACTCTGGAATACGAAACCGATATTCTTTTTGCGCAGATCCGCTCTTTTACGTTCATTGAAATGCGCCACTTCAATGCCGTTGAACAGAAAGCTGCCGCTATCCGGATCATCGAGCAGGCCCAGGATATTCAATAAAGTTGATTTGCCACAGCCGGAAGGTCCCATCACCGCTACGAATTCTCCGTCGTTCACCTGGAACGAAAGTTTATTCAGGGCAATCGTTTCCACTTCTTCTGTTTTGTAAATTTTTTCCAGATCGTTAATCCGTATCATTTTTTTATTTTAAACTGTTATGGGGTATTATCTTTTAAGAATCAATTCCTGCATGGTTCCGTAATTTTCATAACTGCTGCTGACCACTTTATCACCGGGCTTAAGGCCCTGCAACACTTCATAAAATTCCGGGTTCTGATTGCCCAGCTGAATATCGGTACGGTAAGCTGTTTTGCCATCTTCGCTCACTTTGAATATCCAGTTACCACCGGTCTGCTGATAAAAGCCACCCCGCGGTACCAGTAGCGACTGCCTTTCATCACTTAAAGCCAGCAGGATCTGCAGGGTTTGTCCTCTCCGGATACCTTTCGGCACGGGACCGGCAAACTGCATGTCTACCTGAAAATGTCCGGAAGTAACCTGCGTATAAACTTTAAATATTTTGAGATCATAATTGCTGTCAGCGAAAGTAAAACGGCCTTTCAGTCCGGAATAGATCCGGGAAATATAATGTTCGTCTACGTCTACCCGTACCTTAAAACCACTCAGCACATCGATCTGTCCCAGGCGTTCTCCCTTATTCTTATTTTGTCCGACTTCTGCATCCAGTGAAGTCAGTTGTCCATCTACCGGAGCGCGAACAATCAGGTCGCCTACCTTTTTATGCATCACATTCAAGGCTTGTTGAGATCCTTCATAGGACTGGCGGGCCTGGTGTAACTGCTGTTCGGTAGATAGTGAGTCTTGCTGCAGAATCTGATCCGTCAGTTTCTTTTTTTCCAGATAATAGTTATAATCGTTCTCTGACTTCATGAATTCCTGGGAACCGATAGCTTTTTGCGCATAAAGGGTTTTATCCAGATCGTAAATACGCTTTGCTTCCCGAAGCTGGCTTTCCACATCCGTAAGCTGGTTCATTTTGTTCACCGTATTTTGCTGGGAAGCATTCCGGGCAATCTGCATCTGGGTAAGCAGGTTGTAAACGCTCGTCTGCTGGGTAACCAGGGCGAGTTCAATATCGGTATTGGACAACCGGAGAATCGGCTCCCCTTTTTTCATGATGGCTCCGTCTTCCGCGTATTTTTCTTCTACCCTTCCACCTTCTGTGGCATCCAGATAAATGCTGGTAATGGGAAGAACAACTCCGTTTACCGGAATGGTTTCCTGAAAGGCTCCCTTCGTAACGGTGGAAATCGTAATGCGGTCGAGATCTACATTCAATCGCGATTTGCCGGAAGTGAAATAATAACTTCCGAATGCCAGAAGTACAAGCGCGGCAATACCTCCAACGGTTAGGATTTTTCTGGCCGGCCACTTTTTTTTCTTTATAACCCGGTCTACCATTTTTGCCATTTTTTTTAAAAGCACCCGGTATAAAAATACCTGCTGAATTCTGTTAAAGCTGAAACTGAGAAATTCAGGACAAATAAATGAAACTACGTGCCAGAACCTAACGGGAATGATTTACAACCAATTAGAAATCCGGGCCAGGTTTACCCGGTCGTTTCCGATACAGGAACTGTACGCTTTTGATACAGGTACTGAAAGGCCTGATTCCTTTAAAAAATTAATTGTCACCATATTATATTAGAGTAAACTTGTGGCACTGTTTTGTTGCATAACCTTCAAATTATTTTATACATCAGCATGGTATTAAAAAACGCCTCTATCCTGGTTATTGACGACGATGTGGATATTCTCACTGCAGTCAGGCTATTGCTTAAAACCGAAGCTGCCGAAGTGATCACGGAAAAGAACCCGGAAAATATCCGGTCACTATTGTATAAAAAACGGTTTGACGTCATTTTGCTGGACATGAATTTCAATAGCGCCATTAATACCGGCAATGAGGGATTGTATTGGCTACGCAAGATAAGGGTATGGGACGCGGCTGCCGCTGTTATTATGATTACCGCTTATGGGGATATAGACCTGGCGGTACGTTCACTTAAAGATGGAGCGCAGGACTTTGTGGTGAAGCCCTGGCATAATGAAAAGCTGATCACGACCATCCGGGAAACCCTGCAACGCAAAGATGGTTCT
>JAYVXJ010000783.1:0-3597 GCA_043785285.1 Chitinophagaceae bacterium | reverse complement strand
CTGAATCTCAAAAAGATCAATTTACAGATAATGGTAGTGCCTATTGGGCTCCTACTGAATTGACAGCCAATAATGTCAACCTGATCCGCTTTGCTGATATATTATTATGGGCGGCTGAATGTGAAATACAAACCAGTGGAACTCCTGAAGTAGCGAGGGGATATGTTAACCAGGTTCGCGCAAGAGCCTCAGATCCCACAGGATGGGTATATGCAAACAGCGATTATGATGCGCCTTCAGCAACCTATAAAAAGCAAATCACTCCCGCAGCCCTTTATAAGATCGGGCTCTATCCTGCCGGTTCGTTTGCAGATCCCGTTTACGCCCTGAAAGCCATTGTGTTTGAAAGGAGACTGGAATTGGCGATGGAAGGTCATCGTTTCTTTGATCTGGTAAGATGGAATGTTGCTGACGTGGTATTGAATGCTTATGCCGCCAGAGAAGGTCTGATATTATCATACAAAGCTGGTACAAAATTCATAAAAGGGAAGAATGAATACTACCCGATTCCACAGACAGAAATAGATCTGGTAAACACAACCAAGGGAAATAAACTGGTGCAGAATCCCGGTTATTGAGATTTTGATTAAATTTTAAAACACTTTTATAGAGGTAGGGTAACATTATCCTACCTCTATTTTGTAATATGGGATCCGGTTTATTTCTCAAAATTTTCTTCAATGAAAATTATTCGTATTCTATTCATTCTTTTTGGTTTCTTTAGCGCCGCGTCTTGCAAAAACGACCATCCCTTGTTTCAACTGGTTTCTTCGGATCAATCCGGGATTCATTTCTCGAATACAATAGTTGAAAATGATTCCATCAATCCCATCGATCTGACCAATGTATATAATGGTGGGGGTGTCGGTGTGGGCGATTTTAACAATGATGGATTACCGGACTTGTATTTTACAGGGAACCAGGTATCCAACCGTTTATACATCAATAAAGGCAATTTTAAATTTGAGGATATTACGGATGTTGCTGGTGTGGGGGGTAATGGTGAATGGTGCAGGGGTGTAACAGTGGTTGACATTAACAATGATGGATTGCCCGATATTTATGTTAGTGCTACCATAAAAAAATCATCCAGGGAAAGAACAAATTTATTATATATCAATCAGGGGCTGGATAAAAAAGGAACCCCGCATTTTAAGGAAATGGCCGCTGAATATGGTTTGGATGACACCACCCACTCCACCATGGCAGCTTTCTTTGATTATGACAATGATGGTGATCTGGATGTCTATATTGCCGTAAATGAAATTGTAAAAGGCAATAATCCGGCTACTTATCGTCCTAAAAAAAAAGACGGTTCCTTCCCTAGTACGGGCCGGCTTTACCGGAATGATTGGAGTGATTCTTTAAAACATCCGGTATTTACCAATGTAACCCGGCAAGCGGGAGTTTCCATTGAAGGATATGGTCATGGTATAACCATAGCGGATATTAACAAAGATGGATGGAAAGATATTTTTGTTACCAATGATTTTAATTCCAACGACCTTTTATACATTAATAATCATGATGGGACTTTTACAGATAAGGCATCCACGTATTTTAAACATACTTCCGCCAATGGTATGGGCCAGGACATTATTGATATCAATAATGATGGTTTAGCGGATGTAATAGAACTGGACATGAATCCTGAAGATAATTTCCGGAAAAAAATGATGATGTCCCCCAGTAGCTATCTGTCCTACCAGAATAGTGATTTTTTCGGTTACCAGTATCAATACGTACGGAATACCCTTCAGCTTAATCAGGGCCCAAGGGTAAACCAAAATGATTCTATCGGTGACCCGGTCTTTAGTGATATAGGTTTTTATTCCGGAATATCGGAGACCGACTGGAGCTGGACGCCGTTGGTTACGGATTTTGATAACGATGGAAACCGGGATGTGATCATAACCAATGGCTACCCGAAAGATGTAACGGATCATGATTTTGTAGCATTCAGATTAAAATCAAATAACCTTTTGTCCAATAAGGATCTGCTCAAATTGATTCCGCAGGTAAAGCTTCATAAGTACGCGTTTAGAAACAATGGCAATTTGATTTTTTCTGATGTGTCAAAAGAATGGGGATTGATGAAAACCTCTTTTTCCAACGGTGCTGTTTATGTAGATCTGGATAATGACGGCGCTATGGATTTGGTGATTAATAATATTAACGACGAGGCGTCTGTGTATAGAAATACAGCAAGGGGAAAAAATAAAAAAAATAACCATTTCCTACAAATAGTTTTTAAAGGAGATAGCTTAAACAGGAATGGATTGGGGGCATGGGCAGAGTTGCATTATGACCATGGTAAACAGCAGGTTTTTGAAAATACACCTTACCGCGGGTATCTGTCCACTAACCAGGGTGGGGCTCATTTTGGGCTTGGTAAAATCCAGTCTGTCGATTCTGTGCTGATTAAATGGCCTAATGGTAAAATGCAGCTCCTGCGTAATATAAACGCTGATCAGGTAGTAAAGGTTGACATCAAAAAGGCTGATCTGGATTATTCCTTTGCACAACCTGCTGTGGCTACCAATACATTGTTCCGGGAAATAACAGACTCGGTGAACATTCATTACGTGCAGCAGGAAAACGATTATATTGATTTTAATATTCAAAAACTATTGCCTCACAAATTATCAGAATATGGTCCTGGGTTGGCTGTGGGAGATGTAGATGGAAACGGATTGGATGATATCGTATGCGGCGGGTCGGGTTCATACAGTGCCCAATTATTTCTGCAGCAACCCAATGGACGTTTCATTCAGAAAGCCCTGCTGTCTGAGCAGGAAGCAAAAAATAAGAAATGTGATGATCTTGGCATACTGTTATTCGATGTGGATGGAGACGGTGATCTGGATCTTTATATTGCTGGCGGCGGCAATGAGGGTAATCACAATACCGGCATTTACCAGGATAGGATATACATCAACGATTCTAAAGGAAATTTTACGCTGGATTCAACTGCTTTGCCCAATAATATAACCAGTAAGTTTTGTGTTCGGGCTGCCGATTTTGATCATGATGGCGATCTTGATTTGTTCATTAGCGGGCGGGTAGACCCTGGCCATTACCCCCAACCCGTTTCCAGTTTTATTTACCGGAATGATTCCAGAAACGGACATATAAAATTTACAGATGTGACCAGCTCCGTGGCCAAAGACCTGGTAAATATCGGGATGGTTTGTGATGCAATCTGGACAGATTTTGACAATGACGGATGGCCCGATCTAATACTGGCAGGAGAATGGATGCCTGTTACTTTCTTAAAAAATGATAGAGGGGTCTTTAAAAATGTAACGGCTGAAACCGGAATAAGTAATCAAACCGGATGGTGGAATAGTATAGTGGCGGGCGATTTTAACAATGATGGGAATATGGATTATATCGTTGGAAATGTAGGGCAGAACTCCTTTTTTAAAGCAAGTGAAGCGTATCCGGTTCGTGTTTACGGAAAGGATTTCGATAGTAATGGGGTGTATGATATGATTCCATCCTTATACCTGCCCGATAGGGATGGTATAAAAAAGGAATTTCCTGCTCCAACAAGAGATGATCTGCTGAAACAAATGAATTCCATGCGGAAAAAAT
>JAYVXJ010000782.1:0-3615 GCA_043785285.1 Chitinophagaceae bacterium | reverse complement strand
GTTGTTTGTTGAAAAAAGGCTGTTTAAAAGGAGCCCGGATCAACCCAAGGTCCTCTGAAACAAAATACATTTTGGGTGCAAGAGAGAAGGCTTCGCAGGTTTTTGCCTGCAGCTGCCACATATTCATATCGGCAGTTAAACCGCGCTTCATTAAACCGCCCTCAATAAAAAAGCCCCGGGTAGGATAAGGAACATAATCAATATTATTATAGCGGATCAAATAAGAAAGTTCGGGATAAATAATGTTCCGTTTATTGTTGAGAAAATAATGTGGGTTGTAATTCAGTACCGCGCTGTCTATCCTTACATTATTAAAACTTAATCTTACAAAATGGCGCGTTCGGAGGCCGGGGCGGTAATAATATCTAAGGGAAAAATTCAGTTGTTCCCGCATAAACCTGCCCGCATACAGCAGGCTATCGCGATTCACGAATACCTGCTTGTTTAAAGCAGTAGCCACGTTAAGTTCCTGCAAGCCGGCATATTGGAAACCGCCGCCGAATCCATGTTTCAGTTCCTTTCCGGTATTCGGATGATCATAAGCCATCTCTATTTCCCTGGTATAACCGGTGATCAGCCATATCCGTAAAAAATCATTCCGTCCGGTAAAATTATAATGAGCATATTTCAGGCCGTAGTCGAACCGCTTTAAACTGTAATGCTGATCTGCCCAGGTGGTCAGATTCCGGTCAACCGGACGCACATAGGGCAAAGGAAAAATATACCAGCGTTCTTTTACTTCTATCCGGATATCAATAGTATGGCCCCGGAACTCATTCAGTGAAACCTGTACCTGGTTGAAAAGCCGGGTATTGATAAGTCGTTCGCGCACGTTCACAAAAGACTGGGTAATATCGGACAGGGAAAGGGAATCTCCGGATTTAAAAGGAAGTTCCCGCTCAATGATATAGCCGCGGGTCACTCGGTTGCCACTGATAAAAATTTTCCCGATTTCAAATAAGTGATTTCCTATAGTCGGAGGAATGCTGTCTGATAAACAAATCATCCCTTCTTTATTGGAGTACGTGGTAGTGGCCCTTCCCTGAAGAAATCCGAGCAAGGCAAAGATCAGCGCAAGATATTTGTCCGGTTTTCGGATCATAGTATTAGTCCCGGTCTTTACATGGATAACATGAGCTATGAATCAGATGCTCAGATAATTCATCAGGTGATTGTAATTACTGCGCAATTCATTATCATAATTCTCTTCACCAAAATAATATTTCACTTTGTATTCATACCGCTGGAAGGTAGCGATGATGTCAGAAATTTCCTGTTTGTTGATCCGGAGGGTGATGTAAAATGTAGACGTGATGGCATCAAAATAGGTATTCAGCTGGGTGATCTGGGCATCGTTGGTCTCTACCAGTTTACTGATTTCAGCAAAGGAGAAATTGACTTTATCCAGTTCGAGAACCACGATAGCACCGGGTTCTCCGGCTCCGATTAATTTTCCCGTATTCTTCAGTAATTCAATGGAGGTAATGGACCCCAGATAATCGCTATCCGGGTTGATCACCGCGATCAGGGTCAGGTTAAATTCATTAAGAACGTGAATGGTTTCCAGGATATGGTTGACCCCTTGAACAGCGGCTCCTGAAAAGGATGACTGAAGCAGGTTGAGCTGCATATTTTCAGAATCGGCATTCAGTAAACTGTCTTCACTGATGGTTCCAAGCAATTTATCATCAAGAATAACGGGCAGATGGGCTACATGATGATCGTTCATAGCCTCTCTGGCAAGCAGAACGGTGTCGTCCGGGTGGAGCGGCGGGATACTAATGGATAGAATTTCCTGATTTAACACAGCAAGGGTTTTAGTGATAAGATCTTATCTGTCTCATGCCACTGCTGCAGGTTCGTTTAATTTGGTCAGAAACTGGTGTACTATTTCATTGAATTCGGCCGGAACCTCCATCATGGGTGCGTGGCCGCATTTATCTATAAAATGCAGCTCGCAATGCGGGATTAAACGTTGAAACTCCCTGCCCACAAAGGGCGGGGTGATACTATCGTTGTTTCCCCAGATTAATAACGCCGGCTGCTTGATTTGATTGAGTTCTTCTCCTAAATTATTTCTGATGGCGCTCTTTGCCAGGGCTATGATTTTGATGGCCTTGATCCGGTTATTGACAATTTCGTATACTTCATCAACAAGTTCCTTACTGGCAATCTTCGGATCATAAAAAGTGAGTTCCGTTTTCTTCTTGATATAATCATAATCCCCCCTTTTAGGATAAGTATCCCCCATGGCACTTTCAAAAAGCCCTGAACTACCCGTAAGGATAATGGATTTTATCCTTTCCGGATTTTTCAACACATAGAGCAGCGCAACATGGCCACCCAGGGAATTCCCCAGCAGGTGAACATTGCGATAATTCCGGGTTTCAATGAATTTATGGACAAATTTCGCCAATCCACCTACCGAGGTATGCAGTATATCCAGTTCAAATAAAGGAAGCATAGGAACCACCACTTTATAGTGCTTTCTGAAATACTCAACCAGGTCTACAAAATTGCTGAGTGCCCCAAAAAGCCCATGTAGCAAAACCAGGGGTTGCCCTTCACCTTCTTCAATGAACTTAAACTTATCCACCTGTTTGATCTCGTACTGCATCACACAATTAAAATAATTCCAATAAATATTCGCTAAAATAAACGATTTACTGCAAAAATCATCTCTTTCAAATGCTTAACAATGTTTTCATTACAAATGTACGATAAGTCGTTTATAATGCTTTCCTGATCTCTGTTTCATTCCCGGGCTGGCATGTACGGGATATAGCGATCAGCTTATATGGCGGCCAATTTTATCAAAAAATGTCTCCAGTTCGGCAAACATATCCTGACCAAATGGGATGAATTTCTCTATAAAATGAATCACAGCAGGCCCCCAGGGCGCAATCAGCGGATATACGTGTGAAGCGGCAATGGCTTCCCTGGAAATAATTTGTATATGGGTCCCGTAAAAGAGGGTTACACTATAAATAGAAATATATAATAAAATAAAGAGTATAATACCGCCCAATTTGTTCAACCACTCTAAAAAAACCATTTTAATCACTTTTTCCAGCAAATTGGCGGCCCATCTTACCAGAATAACTACTGTCACAAACACAATTATAAATGCGATCACCGGCAGCCACCGGGAAGATAAATGAAGATCCGACCCCAGATGTGCTGCCACCAAGGCTGATAGTTTTACAGCTGCAGCCAGCCCCAGGAGGCAACAGATAACCGAAAAAAGAGCCAGTATAAGACCTCTTCTCCATCCTTTTATGATGGCCATTAAAAGTATGATGCAAAATAAAATGTCTATCATTTGTGGTTTGTGGATATAAATGTAGGGATAATAAAGGTTGACGGTTGACAGTTGACCCTCAACAAAATAAAGGCGGAACAAAAAAAAAATACAAAATCGCTTGCATTTTTGAATTCTGTTTTCAATCTTTGTTTCATCATTACCGATCAGTACCCAATCTCCTCCTGACAATTCCTCCAATCATTCCTGGTTAATTTTTAGATTTTACTTTTTAAATCGTTTCCATTCCTCTGAATTACGTGTCCGATTCCCTGATCAGCCCCCGATCAATCCGTAATTTATTTCTTTACATA
>JAYVXJ010000781.1:0-11608 GCA_043785285.1 Chitinophagaceae bacterium | reverse complement strand
AAGGGAAAAGACCTTTTTGAACACAGTAAAAAGTTCTATGCTGTCTTTAAAAGTGTGGAAGGATTGGAAAATTCGAATGCGGTAAAAATCAAGGGACTGGAAGTTGGCTCTGTGTATGCCATCAGACCGATAGACAAAAATGTGGATGGCATCGTGGTGACCATCAGCATGAAAAAAGAGGTGAATATTCCAAAGAATTCCGTTGCCATAATCGATGCCGGTTTAATCGGCTCCGCCAGTATCCTGATTAAAAAAGGCGATGCCACGGATTATATCAATGACGGCGACACGTTAGTCACCCAGGAAAAAGGGAACCTGTTATCCGAAGTACAAAGCAATCTAAGTCCTGTGGTCTCGCGCCTGAGCAGTACCCTGGAATCACTCGACTCGCTGATCCGTGTGGTAGGCGGGCTTTTTGACCCCACCGTGAAAAATAATTTTGCTTCCATTATCGCCAACCTGGCACATTCCTCTGCTTCCCTGCAGGTGATGCTGAATGAAAAAACAGGTTCCCTCGCACATTCACTTGTACATATAGATAGCTTCACCCATAACCTGGCAAAAAATAATGAGCGGATTAACGGAACCCTGGATAACCTGGAAAAGACCACGGGTAAACTGGCCAACGCAAAAATTGATGAGACGCTGAAAAGCGCCCAGGATGCCATGACCTCGTTGAATGATGCGGTCAATAAAATGAATAGCACCAACGGCTCTCTGGGATTATTGCTGAATGATAAAAAACTATATCAAAACCTGGAATACACTACGCGCAGTCTGAATACCTTACTGGACGATGTGCGCGTACATCCGAAACGTTATGTAAACATTTCCGTTTTCGGAAGAAAGGATAAAAGCGGACCCCTCAGCGCGCCACTCAACGATTCCTCCGCCAATCCGCCAATCCGCAAATGATGAATCTTACCTACCATGGCCTCCCCGGAGGCGGCGAGACGAGATCATCCGGCCAATAACCAGCGAAGCGATTTCACGGAGGCCAGTAAAAGACATTAAACGTGGAAGTAAAAATAAAAATTAACGGATGAAACAACTGGCGGTATTGCTGCTGATCTTTGGATGTTGCTGCATGAATCTCCACTCCTTCGCACAGGTAGCCGTTCCCTTCAAGTCAAAAACCAGCGACAGTACCCAAACCGTTTATATATGGCATTCTGATACCCTGCGGGAAGTACAGAAAGATTCCATTGCCATTCAGAGTTTATTCGGTCATGTGAAACTGCAAAGCGGTAAAACTTTTTTTTATTGTGATAGTCTCGCCATAAATCACAAGGAGAATTTCATGGAAGCCTTCAGAAATGTGCATATCAACGACAATGATTCCACGGATATCTATTCCCAGTACATGAAATATTTCGTGGACAGAAAATACATCGTTTTCCAAAAGAAAGTAATACTGAAAGACGGGAGGGGAATACTCAGCACCGAAGAGCTGGCCTATGATATGAACCTGCATATTGGCAATTACCTCAACGGTGGAAAAGTGGTAAATCAGAAAACCACCGTTACCAGTAAAGAAGGAACGTATTACGCCGACAGCAAGGATGTTCTTTTTAAAAAGGATGTAGTATTAAAAGACCCTGCCTACGACCTAACAGCGGATTCCCTTTTGTATAACAGTGATCGGCAACTGGCCACTTTCATCACCACTACGTTTATCAGGGATAGTAGTGGCCGAACCATCCGGACCAAAGAAGGGTTTTATGATTTGAAGAACCATCGGGCACAGTTTGGTAAAAGACCTACGATTACTGATGCGTCACAGGCCATTACTGCAGATGATGTTCAGTTTGACGACAGTCTCGGACTCAGTACAGCCCGAGGAAATGCAGTTTACCGGGATACGGCGCAGGGCTTTGTAGTGATTTCGAATAGCCTGGTTGCTGATAAGAAAAACAATACTATCCTGGCCACACAGAAACCACTAATGATACTTAAGGCAGATAAGGATTCTATATATATCCGGGCGGACACGCTGTTTTCCGGAAAAATTCCTGATTCACTTTTAAACCGGACTGATTCGGTACAAGGCATGCCCATTGTAAAAACAGCGCACAATGTAAACGACAGCAGCTTGCGTTTTTTGCTTGCCTATCATCACGTCCGCATCTTTTCCGATTCGCTCCAGGCCGTTGCAGATAGCATGTATTATTCCGGCATGGATTCCATTTTCCGCTTATATACCAACCCCACTGCGTGGGCTGGTGGTTTTCAGATAACAGGCGATACGATGTTCCTGTATACCAAAAACAAAAAGCCAGATTATCTGTATGTATTTGAAAATGGTTTAGTGGTGGGGAAGGCGGCTGAAAACATGTATAATCAGGTGAAGGGAAATACCATCAACGGGTATTTCAAAGATGGCGTTATTGATTTCATGCGCGCCAAGGGAAGTGCAGAGAGTGTATATTATATTAAAGACGACAGCATGGCGCTGGTAAGCGTAAATAAAGTGAATAAAGCAGACATCATTGATATGATCTTTAAAGATAAGGCGTTGAATAAAGTGGTGCTGAGGAATGATGTGGAAGCCGTGATGACGCCCATCCGAAATGTGAACTTCGATGAAATGAAACTCCGGAATTTTAAATGGTTGGAAGATCTTCGACCTAAATCGAAGTTCGAGCTATTTGAGAACTGAATTTCGTTGACGGTTGACAGACTTTATGTGCGAATTCACACCTGATATCCGTCAACGGTCAACCAGATAAGGCTTAGTGCGGAAAAAATAAATAAGATATCAGAATCGCCGTAACAATGGCCGCAAGATCTGCTAAAAGCGCAGCAGGTATGGCATACCGGATCTTCTTGATGCCTACAGAACCAAAATATAAAGCAGCAATATAAAAAGTAGAGTCTGCGGTACCCTGGAATACCCCGGAAAGCTGACCCGGAAATGAATCTGGCCCATAAGTCTTCATCGTATCAATCATCATCGCTCTTCCACCGCTCCCACTCAGCGGTCGCATGAGTGCCGTAGGCAAAGCCGGAATAAAATCGGTATTCACGTGCAGCATCGTAAAAAAAGATCCGATGCCATGAACGATATAATCAAAAACACCACAGCTCCGGAGTACACTGATGGCCACGAGCATAGCCACCAGGTAAGGAATAATGGTGATGGCTACCTGAAATCCTTCTTTGGCACCGTCAATAAAGGCTTCGTACACATTAATTCTTTTGATCATTCCGCCGATAATAAATACAACAAATAATAAAAGGATAAGTCCGTTGCTGAATATTTTAGAGAAAGGAACGATGTAGCTGTTATTAGAATGCAATACAAAAACAAGCAGTCCGATGAGTGCAGAAATGCCAGCAATCCACAATAAGATCGCGGGCTGGAACAAATTGATCCGCTGTTTTATAGCCACCACGGTCAATGCCACTACTGTGGCTGCAAACGTAGCAATCATACAGGGGATGAAAATGCTGGTCGGATCATTCGATTTCAAAATGGCCCTTTGCGCAATAATACTGACGGGAATGATGGTAAGCCCCGAAGCATGTAGTACCATGAACATGATCTGGGCGTTCGAAGCTGTATCCTTATTTGGGTTGAGTTCCTGCAGACTCATCATGGCTTTCAATCCAAATGGGGTAGCTGCATTATCAAGGCCCAGGAGGTTGGCAGAGAAATTCATGACCATATGCCCCATGGACGGATGATCTTTCGGCACTTCCGGAAACAAACGGTTGAAAAAAGGTCCGATGATGCGGGACAGGAACCGGACTGCCCCTGCTTTTTCGCCCACATTCATAAATCCCAGAAAAAGGGCCATAATGCCGATGAGTCCGATGGCAATCTGAACACTCACATTGGCAGAATCAAAAACACCATCCACGATGGTTTTAAAAATATCGGTATCTCCATAAAAGAGGAGTCGTATCAGGGCGGTAATGAAAGCAATCAGAAAAAAAATGATCCAGATGAGGTTCAGCGCCATATCCTTCAATTAATTATGGGTTGAATATAAGTAATAAAACAACGATCTCTTAAATACTTCTATCTTTGCGGGCGCAAAAAACAATCCATTCCCAACCATAAAAATAATATAAGTCATGGCGTTAAAGGCAGGCATTGTCGGTTTACCCAACGTAGGCAAATCCACCCTGTTCAATGCAGTCAGCACCAGTGCAAAGGCCCAGGCCAGCAATTACCGGTTCTGTACCATCGAACCCAATATTGGACTGGTGGATGTACCGGACGACCGTTTAAATAAACTGGCGGAGCTGGTGCATCCTGACCGGATCGTACCTACCCAGATTGAAATTGTGGATATTGCGGGTCTGGTAAAAGGGGCCAGCAAAGGCGAAGGACTGGGAAATAAATTCCTGGCCAATATCCGGGAAGTGGATGCCATCGTACACGTGATCCGCTGTTTTGAAGATGAAAATATCCTGCGCGATGAAGGTGCTATCAACCCCATTTCAGATAAAGAAATTATTGATACCGAACTTCAACTCAAGGATCTCGACAGTGTGGAAAGAAAATTCTCCCGCACTGAAAAATTATTACGCACAGCGGATCCTAAAGTAAAAGCCGAATTCGAAGTGTTGAAACGCTGTAAGGAACATCTCGAAACAGGAAAAAATATCCGGGAACTCGATCTGGACAAGCGGGAAAAATCGGCCATCGCGGATCTCTTTTTGCTAACGGATAAACCCGTTTTGTACATAGCCAATGTGGATGAAGCTTCCATGCATACCGGGAACCGGTTTTCTGAAGCCTTGAAAAAAGGCGTTGGGGAAGAAAGCGCAAAGGTTATCGTCATGAACAATTCCATCGAACAGCAGATTGCCGAACTGGACAATCCCGACGATAAAGCGATGTTCATGGATGAATATAAAATGAAAGAACCAGCGCTGAACAAAATGATACGCGCTGTTTATTCTCTGCTTTCTTTACAAACCTATTTTACTGCGGGTGTACAGGAAGTACGGGCATGGACCATTCATACCGATTGGAAAGCTCCTCAGGCCGCCAGTGTGATCCACACGGATTTTGAAAAGGGATTTATCAAGGCCGAAGTGATCGCTTACGAAGACTTCCTAAAATACAAATCCGAAGCCGCCTGCCGGGAAGCAGGAAAGCTCCGGATTGAAGGAAAAGAATATGTGGTGAAAGACGGCGACGTAATGCATTTCCGGTTTAACGTGTAAAAGGGTTGACAGTTGACGGTCTTTAATTGTAAATCCGTTCCTGAAATCCGTCATCCGTCATCTGTCATCCGTCAACCCTATAAATTATATCCCAGACTGATATAATACAGTCCGCCGATCTGCGCGTTGCCAATCGCATCCACGTAATATTTGTTCAACATATTGGTTGCACCAATCTTGATCATACTCCGGATCTTCGGAAGTTTCATGCTGATCTGTCCATCCAGGGTTCCAAAAGCCGGTGTGGTTCCACTGATAAAAGAAGATTCATAATTATAACTTTCCTGCCAGCGATACGTGAGGTTAAATCCAAAATATTTTGCAATCGTATAGTTCGCTATAGAAAGATTGAATTTCACTTTGGGCGTGTTGAACTGGGTCAGTACCGTAACATCTTTATTGGAAATATCATTGTAGGCAATATTACCTGAGGCCATAAATCCTTTGGGAAGCGCATATTCCAGGCCCAAACCGGCACCTACCGTGTTTACTTTATTACCACTGTTAGTATAAATGCCGAATGTATTTCTATTCGTCTGACCCTGAGTTAACGGATTTTTTATTAATACAGTAAGGCCGATAAAGTTGGTATACTGGGCATAGAACCCATAGATATCGATCAATAATTTTTTAGCAATAAGCCCCTTGTAACCCAACTCCCAGGAAGCCACGGATTCCGGTTTAAATTCTTTAAACTGGTATTGGGTAGGCGGAGTACCTGTACGCATATAATTACCCAACGAAGCAGTGTCGTAGGTATTGGATTTTAAACCATACGCATCTATGAACTGAGGCAGTCCTCCGATCAGCCGGGCAGAGCCCGTTTGCAGGTTTATGTATTGATTTTGTGTTGAAGGAAAGCGATATGCCGTTTGATAAGAAGCGCGGATAAAATTATCCGGAGCAATGCGGAACACCGCTGTTACCCGCGGTGTAAACCGGCCTGCAAAATTAGAGTTCTTATCATATCGTCCGGCCAGGGTTATTTTCAACAGGTTATCAAAAAATCCTTTTTGTATCTGAGCGAAAGCACCGCTTTCATTAATCTTAATGGTACCTGCCGTATCTGCGAAAATAGTTCCATGAGAATTCAGTACAAATTCACGGGTGGAGGCACCCACGGTGATATCAGCCCATTTGATGAGATCGGAAAAATTATACATACCCTCTCCCACATACAAATTCGTCTGATCATTGAATTTACCGCCGGCAGGAATCGCCAGTTTTTTAAGTGAGTCGAGGGATTTATTAAAAGCTGCAGTACCCGGTTGCAACCGGTTCGCATCGGCATAAGCCCTTGCGGCAGCGCTGGCAGTAACATAAGCCTGACGGGGGGTTTGCCCGGCCCCCAGTGCCGCGCCAAAAGTTTGTCCGTATGCACCTAAATAATTCGGCGCCCAAACCGTAGCAGTTGGCGCATAAGCTTCATTCATCAATGTTGCGGTAGCCACCATATCATAGGATTCTCCTGCCTTCTCCTGAGTGGTATAGGCACGTATGTAAAAATGTTTGCCGGCAACTTCCGCCTTATACTGACCGATGCTTACATTCCTTAAACTATAGCGGTCTGTTCCCTGATAAACGGTATTGGTCGTTCCGAAATTTCCACTCAGACTGGCTGTTGTATTTTCGGTTATTTTATAAAAAAGTCCTGCTGAAGCTTTGAAATTATAGGCCTTATAATCTGTCAGTGATTTTTCCTGGTATCCGGTGCGGGACACGCCTGAATTTGCTGGAGTGACTGCAGCGAGTTGTCCGGCCTGCACGGCCATCGCCTGATATTGGGCAGCGAGAGCGGCATTTCCGCCGGCAGCAGCGGCCTGGGAAGCAGCGGCGTATGCGGCTGATGCATTATTCAATTGATCTTTTACATTAAAATAAGCACTTTCATCTCCATAACTGTTTACGCCGTTATAATCCGGCAAGCTCCGGTCACCCGGAATAGGTTGACCTTTCAATGCACTGTAGTTCCTGTAATCAGAAACCATCCAGTCTTTTGCCTGTGTATATTCTGCCGATACCCGGAAAGCAAATTTATTATTGAATGCCTTCGCATACCGGAACATCCAATCGTAATAAGGAGCCGCTTTACTATTATCATCCCCAATATGATTCACTCCTTGTTTTATCTGTGCACTCAATCCCTGGTATTTAAATGGATCTTTGCTGGTCATCAGAATAGTACCCGTCATTCCGCCGGAACCATACAGTGCGGAAGAGGCACCGGGTAACAGTTCCACATTATCCACATCCAGTTCATTCAAACCCACAATATTGCCTACGGAGAAATTTAATCCGGGAGCCTGGTTATCCATTCCATCCACCAACTGATTCATTCTTAAATTTCCGCTACCATTAAATCCTCTTGTACCGAGGGTTTTAAACATGATGGAAGAAGTAACCGCATCCACGCCTTTTATATTTGCGAGTGCATCATAAAAAGAAGGTGCGGGCACTTCGCGAATAGCGGCACTTCCCATTCTTTCAATGGAAACGGGGGACTCGATACTTCTGATCCGGGAACGGGTGGCGGAAACCACCACTTCTGTTCCCATAGTAGATGTAGGCTGAAGTTCTATTTCCAAAATCTGTCCGCTGTTTTCCACCACCACTTCCTTGGATTCATAACCAACAGAAGAAATCACCAGGGTAATGGGGAAAGCCTGGTTGATAGTTAGTTTGAAAATGCCCCGGTTATCGGTAAACGTTCCGGAAGTAGCTCCTTTCAGCAGCACGGATGCTGCAGGAACTGATTCTTTCGTTTCCGCATTATTAATTTTTCCTGAAATGGGGAACGTCTGTGCAAAGACATTTGCCTGGAATAAAACACAAATCACGAACGCGAACAAGGTGCTTAACAGGTATTTCATGGCAATCGATTTAGATGATTGAAATCGTAATCTATTAAGAAATATACAGCCTTGAACCGATTAAATAAAACTTATTTAATAAAAAAATCGTCCGCCTGCTTATTTTGAATACGGATTTTTTTTCGGATGAATAATGTGATATAAATCACCATATTTAAAAGCAAATCACAATATTTGCAATCAAATCAACTACATGAATCCCTTTATTTTTCCGGATCAGACTGGTTTTTACCGGGGGAAGGTCCGCGATGTATACAGTATCAAAGACCAATGGTTGGTGATGATTGCATCCGACAGGATCTCTGCCTTTGATGTGATCCTTCCCCAACCCATCCCTTATAAAGGACAAGTTCTTAATCAGATTGCTGCATACATGCTGAATGCCACCCGGGATATTTGTCCTAATTGGCTGTTGTCTACCCCCGCACCACAGGTAAGCATCGGAAAACGTTGCATTCCTTATCGGGTAGAGATGGTGGTTAGAGGAAACCTGACGGGTCATGCCTGGCGGACTTATTCAAGCGGAAAACGAACCTTATGCGGCGTTCTCTTACCCGAAGGACTAAGGGAGAACGATTACTTTCCCAAACCCATTTTCACGCCATCCACCAAGGCAGAAGCCGGTCATGATGAAGACATTTCGCGTGGGGAAATTATGTCCCTTGGAATAGTGAATGAACCCGATTATGCAGTGCTTGAAAAATATACCCTGGCCCTTTTTCAGAGAGGAAAAGAAATTGCAGCTAAAAGAGGACTGATCCTGGTGGATACCAAATATGAATTCGGGAAAATAGGGGAAACCATCTACCTGATGGACGAGATCCACACCCCGGATTCATCGCGTTATTTTTATGCTGAAGGATTTGTAGAAAGACAATCCCGCGGAGAAAAGCAAAAACAACTCAGCAAGGAGTTCGTACGCGAATGGCTGATCGCCAATGATTTTATGGGAAAAGAAGGCCAGCGGGTTCCCGAAATGAGTGATGAATGGATCCAGACCATTTCCAAGCGCTACATCGAATTATATGAAAAAGTGATTGGTGAAAAATTTGTTCCGGTTAGCCTGGACGATCAGGAGATCTACGGGCGGGTGATGCAGGAACTGGAAAAACTGGAGGTATAACCGGAAAACTTCCGGCTTCCTTCGTGGCAGACCAGCGCACCCGGGAGATCGATCGACATACCCATCGCCTATCCTAAGCTCCGGGGATTGATCTCCGCCTCGACTTATTAAATACCTGCTGATCATTTTTCTTACCCTTGCGAATCTTTTTTTGCTCTTCTTCGGGAAGGTTGTAGATCTCCTGACATTCCACGCAGCAACAGCCATCATACTTCGCAGCACATTCAGCGCACTGGATAAAAAGCAGGTGACATCCGCTGTTCCTGCAATTGGTATGCGTATCTGCGGGCTTGCCACATTGATGACAATGGGCGATCACTTCTCCGCTGATCGGTTCACCTAAACGGTCATCGAACACAAAGTTTTTCCCGCGGAACTTATTTTCGAGTCCTTTCTCTTTAACCGTATTGGCATAATGAATAATGCCGCCTTCCAGATGATATACATGCTTAAACCCCTGATGCAGCAGATAAGCACTGGCTTTTTCACAACGGATACCGCCCGTGCAATACATGATCACGGGTTTTTCTTTTTTCTCTTTCAGCAGGTCGGCAGCCAGGGGAAGCTGTTCGCGGAACGTATCACTGGGAATTTCAAGGGCGCCTTCAAAATGACCCACTTCATACTCGTAATGATTGCGCATGTCCACCAGCACCGTTTCGGGATCTTTACTGAGTTCATTAAAAGCCTCGGCAGTTACATATTTACCTTTTTTCTCCATATTGAAATGCGCATCCCGGATTCCATCTGCCACAATCTTCGCACGCACTTTGATTTTTAAAACCCAGAACGACTTTCCCGTGTCTGAAAATGCGATATTCAACCGGAGATCTTTCAAGGGTTCCAGCGATTCGAGATAATCACGGAAAGCAGATACCCGGGAAACCGGTACACTGATCTGCGCATTTACACCTTCATGTGCCAGGTATATTCTACCGAAAACTTGCAAATCGGAAAGAGCCTGGTATAGTTCATCCCGGAACGCCTTTGGATCGGCAATGGGAAAATAACGGTAAAACGAGATGGTTGTCCGCGATTCTGTTTCTTCCAGCAGCCTTTGTTTAAGCTCTTTCTGCGATATCCGGTTATGAAGAGGTGCCACCCCGCAAATTTACTAAAGGATTCAGGTTTAAAGAAACTGGGGTTCATTTCGTCAAACCCTTCAGAATTGGCAAAAAATATTTTACTTTTAATTGATATTCAACGCCGAAAACCGCTTCATGAAGTTTGTCCCATTCCTGATATCCACAGCTATTACCGTTTTACTGGTCATTGCTTTTAACACCCAATGGGGTAAAATACCACCTATCGGAACGTTCCTGAGCCCTCAGCATGGCTTCTGGCAGAATGCCGAGCCGGTAGACAAGGATTTCGGGCAGGATCTGCAACTGCCGGGGTTGAAAGATCCGGCAGAAGTATACCTGGATGACCGGCTCGTTCCCCACATCTTTGCCGGAAATGATGCAGATGCTTTCTATTTGCAGGGTTACCTGCATGCTAAATTCCGCTTATGGCAGATGGAATTCCAGACCTATGCAGCTGCCGGCCGGATCAGTGAACTGATTGGACCAAAAGCGTTGAATTACGACAGGGAAAAAAGAAGACTGGGTATGAGTTACGCAGCTGAAAAGGCGGTAGTAGAGTTGGAAAAGGATCCTGTTTCCAAGCTGGAGGCTGATTCCTATACCGCAGGCGTGAATGCTTATATCACAAACCTGAATGAAAGTGAACTTCCGGTAGAATACAAATTGCTCAATTATAAACCGGAGCTCTGGAGCAATCTGAAAACAGCCCTTTTCCTGAAGTTTATGTCGCTCGACCTGGCCGGAGCAGAAGACGATTTTGAATATACCAACCTGCGCTCCCTGCTGGGTTATACGACTTTTAATAAGATGTTTCCCATAAAGCAGGATTCCCTTGATCCGATTGTTCCACACGATACGGTGCTGCATGTTCCGGGCAAGCTGCTGCAAGCTCCGGCCGGTAGTGATTCCGCCTATCTGCACAGTACAGATACGGTGAGTGTGAAATCTTCCAAACCCGACAAGGACAATGGCAGCAATAACTGGGCGGTAAGTGGTAAGAAAACAAAAAGCGGCGCACCCATTCTCTGCAATGATCCCCATCTCGGTCTGCATCTTCCTTCCTTATGGTATGAAATGCAACTCAGCTGTCCTTCTTTCAATGCTTATGGCGCTACTTTCCCCGGAGCGCCCGGTATTATCATTGGGTTCAACGACAGTTGTGCTTTTGGTTTTACCAATGCCATGCGCGACGTGCGGGATTATTATGAAATACAATTTAAAGACGACAGCAAAAAAGAATATTGGTATAATGGCGAATGGAAAACCACGGATTTCCGCTATGAACACATTTTAGAGAAAGACGCTCCGGAATATATCGATACCGTTGCGTATACGGTATTCGGACCAGT
>JAYVXJ010000780.1:0-3629 GCA_043785285.1 Chitinophagaceae bacterium | reverse complement strand
TAAAGTGTTTTTTATTATGTAAGATGTCAAAGTAAAATTATCTGAAATTGATACAATTTGATCTTTATATGAATAAAGTCCATTGTTCTAAAATGCATCAAATCGCTCCAAATTGAATGAGGGTAGGGATTTGGGTAAATACGGGCAAGTTATTTAAAATATACAGTTGATGGGGTTCTGGATGAATGTTCGATTCCTGTCGGGTCTACCTCACCGGAAAGGCACGAAATATCGTTGTCTCTCCGGTTTTTCGTTTCGCAGAAACCCTTGTCCAGCGTGTATATCAGCCGAACCGCTTCATTCAGCCGGGTGGTTCGATATCGAAAACCATCAAAAACCAGTTTTTCGGGATATATCGAACCAATGATTTGCCGCTTCTGGGTGACAGTTCCTTCTTCGTATAAAGCAACCAACTTATAAAGATTCCCGATTGCTTCTTTCAATAGTCCGTCAATACCTTTTTCAACGTGGGTAGAACCGGAAAGTTTTGCTTCCAGTACAGTGATCTTATTTGTACAATCCAGCTTCAATTCCCTGTAATCTTCCGGGTCAAGTTTTTGATCGGCCAACATTTCCCGGGCATTTTTTAGCCGGGTATTAAGTCCGTCAATCTCAAGAAGCAGCTGGTTACGTTCGCCTTGCTGACCCTTAGTTTTTTCATAGAAGGCCTCTTTTAAAGTAGTACCATATAAGATACTCATGCCGGGCCTGGGAACATATTTCCGAAGCTCTCTTACAAAAAGATCGTTGGCGTTCCCGGTTTTAAACCGGCAACCACAGGAAGAAATACAGTGATAATAGTAGTAATAATCGTAGCGGCCTTTTGAAGCGCTCCCGGTTAATATTCGTCCGCATTCCGGGCAGATCAGAAAGCCACGCAAGGGCATATTTCCATCAACCGTTATTTGCGTGGCAGGTTTCACTTTTCTTTTTCTCCCCAGCAAAACATCCTGCACTTCATAGAACAAGGCTTCGGAAATAATCCCTTCATGTTGCCCCTGTACGATGATTTTTTCCTCGTCCTTATATTGGGTGACCTGTATTTTGCCACAGTAGACAGGATTGCGTATAACGCTCCAAAAATTGCCCCGGCTGCATTTTAACCCCCGTTTATTTATCTCTTACACTGCGGTATGCTTATAATACAAATAGCAAAGAGTTATTAAGTGTAACAGACATGATGACGTTAACAGCTCAAAACGGGCAGTTTGAGATGCTCCAATAAATCCAGACAGTCATCGTTACTCAAATTTAAGCAACTTGACTGTCTGGATTTATTGGAGTATCTCACTCGATAGAAAACACTAACTAATATTATATTAAGCAAATCTCCAATAACTGTCTTTTAAGAGTATACCTTTGCTAATGGCAGTGGAAATTGAGGAATTGCTTGTCTCCATATTTTTAGCTGCCTCCGTTACGCTGGGGAAACTGCCAACGACTTTTCCTTTCTTGTTCACCCGGTTTACTTTTTTTTGACGTCTGAAAGCACGCCAGGCTTCGCCTGTCATGAAGCCTTTAACCTCAATACTGCTTTTGCCGATCCCATCTCTCCAGATAAATCCCCCGGCTGACCGCTGCCTGTCGGTTAGAACCGCATGAATGTCGCTTGGGTTCGTTTTGGTTTCTTTACCAGCATCCTTAATAGTCAAATAAGAAGCAATTTTTTTACCTGTTAAACTGTACTGGGTAACTCTTCGACCAACCAGCAATTTGAGTTTTTCGAGGTTTTCTTTTCTTCTGGAAACCGTGTCAATTGTTTTGCTTGCTCCATAGGCCCAGAAGAATCCGCCACCGGTATTTGTCCTCTCTTTTAATACGCCGAGTATCATGGATTCTTTAATTCCGGTGACTTTGGCAGCCGTTGCAATACTCGGAAAGGTGTTAATTTTTCTGCCCTTGGAACTGTATTGTGATACCTGCTTTGTATAAGGATTTTTTGACTTGATTTTTCCTTTTTGATACTCATCATAACTGGTTTCATATTCAACATGCCACCGGTTTCGCTCAAAAACACGCATTAGTTTTTGTCGATGATCAGCTAATTGAAGGTTTGAAAGTTGGATGTTTTTCCCATTTCCGTCTCTCGGAAGGACGACCAGCTTAAAATTATTTAAATTAAATTTTTTAATAAAGCAGTAGTAAACCAGCCTGGGTATGCTGAATTTATGTTTAGCACCACCGCTGGTTATACCTGCAGAAAGACCGTAGACATAATCACCAATACCTTTATTGATTGCTCGACTGGGATAACTTTTAATTATTTTCTCCTGCAGACGCATCGTAAATCCTTTGCCATTACCCGTTTCCGTCGCAAGCCTCTTAACCCTTCCAAAATTGGATATTCTGTAGATTCCTTCGAGGAAAGGGAGGTCCCTCCACTTTTCAGAGGGCATATCTAGCAGTGAAGTGTTTTTATAAGGATAATCCGGCTGATTTTTTCTCAAGTGTAAAATGGTATTTATTTAAGAATTTTGTCGCAAAATTACCCGGTTTCTCAGATTAAGGCATCTAAAAAAAACACTTAAGCCCTAGCGAATATTAAATAAATGTAAGCGTTAGATTCTGCTATTAATCCAGGTTAGAACGCGACTTTTGTGATTTCATTTTCTCTGGGCTTCCTTTTCCAGGTCTTTCGCTTCAGCCTTTAAGCGTTCTGCTTTTGATAGCCGTTCAAAGTTTTGGAGATATTCTTCCTGGGTTTCAAGAACAGTTTTGCGCATATCAGATTGGGTATTATAGAGACTATCAACGTGGTCAAGGTGGAGTTGTAAGCCTTTTTGGGCGGTATCTAAACGTAAATACCGGTATTTGGTATCGTTAGCAACATAATCATCCAACTTATTGCCGGTGTTATACCAGCCAGAACAAACGAGGGAATAGGCTAAAAAAAGCCCTGAAGTAATCCAAATGAGTTTGTGTATATGGTGGTGATGTACCTGTCCTACAATCAGAGTACATCATATGATTAACTGGACTGGTTTCATGATTTAGAGTTAAGGGTAATAAAAATATACAGGAAAGATACATTAATCCGCAAAAAAAGACAGCGGGACGCTACCGCTCTTAGCAGGTGATACACCGGAGAGCGCGGTCCATCCAAGGAGGTGTCATGTTCAATCTTTTCGCCTAGCTTCGCTTTACCGTAAAAAGCTGTAAGGTCTTATTATGTTTCAGAAAGTTATTAAGCGAAATATCGAAAAGTAAAACAGATCCCGACAGCTCAATTAGAATGTTATATTTAAGCTCTCCCAGTCCAGAGCAAAACTATCTTATAAGTGAACAGTCATTGTATCAAAAACGTACATATTTTATTTTCTATAAGTTCATATCTTATTGTATTTCAGATTAATAAGTAAGCGGCATTTTTCTTGGGCTTTTGGCATGTTTACTCTTGCTCAACTCTTAATACTAATCCCACTATGTTTAAAAATTATCTAAAAACTGCATGGCAAAATTTACGCAACCATAAATCCTACGTCGCAATTAATACTATCGGGTTAGCAGTAGGCATTGCAGCCTGCCTGCTTATTTTCTTATTAATTCAATATGAAACAAGTTTTGATAATTTTCATAAAAACAAAGAACGCATTTACAGAGTGGTAGCCGCAACAAAAACCAAGAATGGT
>JAYVXJ010000779.1:0-3633 GCA_043785285.1 Chitinophagaceae bacterium | reverse complement strand
ACACCGCCGGAATCCGCAGAAAAACCAAAGTACATGAAGATCTGGAATTCTATTCGGTTATCCGCGCCATCAAAGCCATGGATGATGCCGATGTTTGTGTGTTGATGCTGGATGCGGAGAAAGGAATAACGGCACAGGATCTGAATATATTCAGTCTCGCGGTAAAAAAAGGAAAAGGCATTGTGATTGCAGTGAATAAATGGGATATCATGGATAAAAGCACAAATACTTCCCGGGATTACAGCAAACAACTCAAGGAACGCTTTGCGCCTTTTACCGACCTGCCCATCATTTTTATTTCCGCAAAAGAAAAAACACGCATATTCAAAGTAATCGAAACAGCATTGGAAGTTTATGAAAACCGGCAAAAGAAAATCCCGACGTCCAAACTCAATGAAGTGATGTTGAAAGCCGTGGAAGCTTATCATGCACCTGTGGTGCGGGGGAATTCCATTAAAATTAAATATGTTTCGCAGCTGCCAACCCCGGTACCATCCTTTGCTTTTTTCAGCAATTATCCGGAAGATATCAAACAACCTTACCGGAACTATCTGGAGAATAAACTACGCGAAAGCTTTCCCTTTGAGGGGGTGCCCATTCGTATTTATTTCCGGAAAAAATGATTGGTTACGCAAAAGCGGTTACCCCGAAAATGCGCTATGTAGGGGTGTTTTTAGCACAAAATGACCGTTCAACGAAAGAACCGGATGCTTATTCGAAAAAATTTGCCCATCAGGGAAAACCCTATATCTTAGCGCAACAAAAATAAACTACTGATGAAAAAATACATGACCGTCCTCGTTATCGCTGCTGCCATGACTGCTTGTAACGGAAGTGGAGGATCTTCAACTAAGGTGGATTCTGCTGTTTCCAATGCAACTATTGATTCTGCTGCTATGAAAGTAGATTCAACTATTAAAGCTGCCGCTGATACAGCAAAAGTTAAAATCGGTAACACAGTGGATAGTGCCAGGAAGGCCATCAGGAAGTAATAAAAAAATTTTCAAGTCCAAATCCCTTTCGTGTAAAGCGAAGGGGATTTTTTTTGGTTGATAGTTGATGGTTAATCGCAGCGCGTTAAATGATAGACGTTGATAGCTGGCCGCTATCTGTTGCGTATTCGAACATAAAGTCCATCAACCATCAACGAATTATGTTCCTCATTTCCTACCACTTCGTTGTATTGACTTCCCTTCCCCGTTACCTTATTTTGCAGTCATGTGCAGCCGTTTATTTCAGTGGAGAAAGGGGAAACGATTTATTTTGTTTTTATGGTTGTTGCTTCCGGTCATTTTGATGGGAGAGGTAAAAAACTGGACGGGAAACGGGGGCGACGGGCTTTGGTCCAACCCCCTGAACTGGAATGGCGGAAGCCTGCCTGCCGTTATAGATGATGTGTTACTGGATAATGGAGATCTTCCGGGATCTTACCAGGTATTGCTGCCGGATCAGGAAATTACGGTGAGTAGGATAACCATCACCCCATCAGATGGGCATAGTATTGAACTGATCCTGCCCCCCAGTAATAAACTGACTAATGCGCTTACGGTAAACGGACCGGGATATGCGATTCTTTTAAATACTGGGGCTGTCTTCCGGAATGCCTCCGGAATTTCCAGTGGAGAATCGCTGCATATCTCCGATTCCATCCGCATCAATGACGGTGGAAAATATATTCATAATACACGAGCTTCTCATGCAACCAGTATCCTGAAAATTTTATCGACGGCACCGGGAACGGGAAAAGGAATATTTGAATTTGACGTTCCGAGGGCCTCCTATACGTTATCGGTTAGCAACAGAATCTATGGAACACTGGTCTTAAGTTCCACTACGTATGGCCTCCCTGTTAATTATACCTGTAGCGGAAGCAATCCTCTCCTTATCCGGGGCGATTTGCGCATAGGGAATAACGTTAGTTTAAGCGTTAATTTGAGCGGGTTGAATGGGAACATACAGGTTAATGGTGACTATATACAGAATGCAGGAACCCTGAACCTGGCCAGTGGAGTGGCGAACAGCACAATACTACGCATCAAAGGAAACCTGGTTCAATCGCCTGGAGCAATCATTACAGCAACCAGTACGGCCAATCCGGGGATTGAATTGAATGGTAGCAGCATGCAGCAGATTTCTGCAGGAGGCTCCCTCATTAACTCGGTATGTTTCCGCGTCAATAATTCATTGGGTGGTAAACTGCTATTGCCTTTATTACTACCACATCGCCTGGAACTTGTTCAGGGAAGGATCTTAAGTACTGCCAGCGATATGCTGACACTTGCTGCATCCTGTATCATTCTGGTGGATAGCACATTAGTTAACGGGGCTTACATAGACGGTCCAATGCGAAAAGAGGGATTAAACGATGAGCCATTTTTTCTTTTCCCTGTTGGAAAGAATGGTTTCCTGCGTTGGATGGAGTTGAAACGGGCTACCGGGAATTTTACGGTGGAATATAAGGAGGAGGATCCTGCTTCGATTGGTACCGGCATTGGTAGCGGTATTGATCATGTTTCGAAAAGAGAATACTGGAAAGTAGATGTTGACGGCCCTCTTTCCGCTCAGGCAAATATGGAATTGTCTTTTGTATCTCCCCAGAGCGGTGGCGTAACAGATCCTGCGTTCCTGAATGTGGCGGGGTTTTCCGGAACCCAATGGATAGATGCGGGGCATTCCGCTATTACCGGGAACTTCAGTTATGGATCTGTTGTGAGTGATCCCGTCACGGACTATTCCGGAACGTTTTTCACGCTGGCGAGCACAGCAGATTTGGAAAATCCCCTGCCATTAACACTGATCCAATTTGAGGGAAAAGAAAAAAGCGGGTATACCGTGTTTAGCTGGTTAGTGGAATCACCTGAAAATGCTGATCATTTCGACCTGATGGAAGCTACGAATAAGGAATTTCAGGTAATTGCACAAATTCCGGCAATCCGAAACAAGAACAGGTATTCATGGAATGAAAGAAAACCACCGCGCCCCGGTTCGCAATTTTATAAATTAAATATGGTAGACCGGTATGGGAATATCTATACAAGTAAAACAATTACTATACAGCATTCCGGAAATAGGAGTTTGAAATTGGTCTGGGTTCCCGCCTCTCTATCAACCAACGGGGATAAATTGCATATCCGGTCAACAGCAGCCGACAGGCTTGAATTCCGCATCTTATCCATGAACGGCCAGGAGGTAAAGCGGGGAGAAATCTTCATTCCGGAAGGAGAATCGGATTTGATACTTCCAATGCAGGATCTTAGATCAGGTGTTTACCAGTTTTACGGATTGGATTCCGGCGGGAGAACGTATACGGTGAGGTTTTTGAAGAACTAAAGGATAAACACGTGCAACTTTTTCTGTGCATCTATACCTGGAAGTTCTACAGTATAATTCATTGTATTGGAAAGCTGCTGTTTAGTTTAGGCTACAAAAATAAAAAAACGGATAAAGCTATTTTTAAATATTGTGAAATCAGCTTTTAACCGGTATAAAAATAACCGGTTCAACAGCATTATAAGTTCCATTTAATGAGCAGGGAGTCAATTCCAGACTTGTATTTCTCAAAGGCCTGGAACTGGCTTTTAATAAAACTATTTTCATCCGGTTTTCCAACTACTTGATCCATCTCAGCCTTAC
>JAYVXJ010000778.1:0-3637 GCA_043785285.1 Chitinophagaceae bacterium | reverse complement strand
TCAAAAACATACCCGTTTATATTATGTCCGGATTACCGGATGCAGAAAGCAAATCGTATGATGCGGGGGCCGACTTCTTTTTTGCAAAACCATTTGATTCGGAAGAATTGCTTACACAGATTAAGACGTTGGAGGCTTCATCCTCAGAAAAATTTAGCTTTTAAATTTTTTTCTATGAACTAAAAAAGCGGTCTCGTTTAAAAACGAGGCCGCTTTTTTTGTGCTCCATCCGCCGGTAACGAACCTTTTTATAATTAGCCGAAAATGCTTTACTTTTCCGGTAAGGGATTGAATTTTCGTTTACATGGAAAAAAATGCCGGATGGCAATGGGAAATAAATGCAAGCCAGGGATGGTTCCGGATCAACTTGAAAGAACTTTTCCAATACAAGGACCTGATTCTTCAGTTTGTGCGCAGGGACATTATTGCCAGCTATCAGCAAACCATTCTTGGACCGATGTGGGTTTTCCTTCAACCTTTATTTACCACTTTCGTCTATTTCATTATCTTCAGCCGGGTTGCGAAAATTCCTACGGATGATATACCGCCTATGCTTTTTTATCTTCCCGGAAGTATCATATGGACCTTTTACTCGGACTGCCTCACGTCTACCATGTATACCTTCGTACAAAATGCGTATATCTTCAACAAGGTTTATTTTCCGCGACTGATTGTTCCCCTGAGCTACATCCTTTTTCATTCCTTCAGAATATCCATTCAGCTGCTTTTATTCATTGCAGTTTATTTGTTCTTTGCGATCGGAGAAAAGAATATTCATCCCAATGCATACATGTTCCTGATTCCCGTTTTTATTTTTATAACAGCTGCTTTCGCTTTGGGCTGTGGGCTTATCATAAGCGTTTATACCGCCAAATACCGTGACCTGGATAACATTATGCAATTCTTGTTACGGTTATTCATGTTTGCCGCTCCAGTCGTATACCCTGCATCGCTCATTCCGGAAAAATATAAACTGCTCTTCTGGCTCAATCCCCTTACGCCCCTGATTGAATCCTTCCGATCGTCATTTTTCAGCCACCGCCCCATTCCGTTTCTTTACCTGGGGATTAGCCTGGGAAGTTCCTTACTGATACTCCTGCTGGGCATCGTATTGTTTAACAGAAAGGAAAAACAAATAATGGATGTAATCTGAACTTTATGAGAAACCTGATGATTAAGGCTGAGAACATTTCGAAATACTACCGGCTGGGTGTATTGAGCTCCGGTACTTTAAAAGAAGACTTAAAAAACTGGTGGTACCGAAAATCGCGGCAGGAACCTTCTACTCTCGCTAACAGCAAGAATCATATCTGGGCACTAAAAAATATACACTTTGAGGTTAATCAAGGCGAAGTGCTTGGATTAATCGGAAAAAACGGTTCAGGGAAATCCACTTTGCTTAAAATCATTTCCCGTATCACGCTTCCTACCACCGGAAGGGTCCGCGGTAATGGTCGAATTGCCAGCCTCCTGGAAGTGGGTACCGGATTCCATAGCGAGCTTACCGGAAGGGAGAATATTTATCTCAACGGCCATATTATGGGTATGAAGAAAAAAGAGATTGAGCGGAAATTTGATGAAATCGTGGATTTTTCCGGGGTTGAACGATTTCTGGATACGCCGGTAAAAAGATACTCCAGCGGAATGTATGTGAGGCTGGCCTTTGCGGTTGCAGCGCACCTGGATCCGGAGATCCTGATCATTGATGAAGTGCTGGCCGTCGGTGATTCTGAATTTCAGAAAAAATGCCTCGCAAAAATGAAATCTGTATCCGAAAAAGAAGGGAAAACCATCCTTTTTGTGAGTCATAATATGCATGCCCTTCGAAATTTATGTACTCGTGCCCTGGTTCTCCAAAGCGGAGAAATTGTAACGGTCGGGGATCCTGAAAAGGTAATTTCGCAGTATTTAAAAAGCGGAGAAGAGCAGTTCCTGGGAAATGATTATTCACTAAAAGCTGCAATGCCCGGTAATGAATATATCCGCGTTCAAAAAGTAGAACTGCTACCGGAATACGTTAACGAACAAAAGTTTATAGATATCCGGACTCCGTTACGGATAAAATTTGAATTCTGGAATTATATAGCGGAACCCGTTGAACTGATAACCGGAATACAGTTGTTTAATTATACAGGTGAATTAATTTTTGATCTGCAATCCAACGTGTATAGGATTGAAAAAGGATTAGTAAAAGGAGAATGCCTTATCCCGGGGAATTTTTTAAATGACGGCTCCTATTACATATCCATTCTTTTCGAACGCAATACTACCATCAGATTGTTTTATCTTGAATCCTGTTTGTCCTTCGATGTGGAAGACTATAGGGAAAATGGTTCCTGGCATGGTAAATGGGCAGGAATTGTTAGGCCCGATTTTCCTGTGCTGTTGACACCGCAACACAAAAAGTAGCATGCAAGTTTACGAGCCTTATCACATCCACCACGTTGATCTGGATCAGCACAAACCCCTCACTGTTCCCGAATCCAATTGCTTTGAAGTCTATTGGTCAGGTGCTACCCCACTTGCCCATCTCTGGATAGAAAAAAATAACCTGCCTGCTTCCGAAACCAGCTACCGGCAAAGGATTGAAACGGCGATTCAGCCTGCGAAAGAGTATTATCATCAACACCCGTTTTCGATTAATCAGAACGCTTCCATTCAAAAGCTTTCCGTTATTATCTGTTCCGGTAACGGGATCAGGAATCTGGAAAAATGTATTCATGCTTTATTAAATAATGCAGATACGGATTTTGAACTGATCGTGATTGATAATGCTCCGAAAAATTCCTGCACAAAAGATCTGGTGCAGAAATTAAAACAGGTAAAGTATATACCGGAATTAAGAAAAGGATTAAATATTGCCAGGAACACCGGTGCCCGAGCTGCAAACCACCCCCTTATTGCATATACGACCGATGATATAGCCGTGAGCAGAGACTGGATCCGGAATATCAAAAACGCTTTCTATGAGCCGGAAGTAATGGCCACAACCGGAGTTGTTTTTCCCCGTAGTTTGGAAACGATTGCCCAGTATACTTTTGAGAAATACTGGGGATTCAATAGCGGATATTTACCCCGAACATTCAACCGCAGCTATCTCCATAAGCAACTGGCAGATGCTGTTCCGGTTTGGGATATCGGCGTAAGTGAAAACATGGCTTTCCGGAAAGAAATATTCGACTGGGTTGGCGGATTCGACGAAAGACTCGATGACGGCACTTCGGGATGTATCGGGTATTCAGAAATCTGGTATCGTATACTGGCAAACGGATGGACCTGTTCGTATATTCCTGCCAACTATGTATTTCATAGTCATGGGGAAACTCAAACAGCGCTTTCGAGGCAACTGGGTTCCCTCATGCGCGGACAATCCGGTGCTCTCCTGCTGCAGTTTGAAAAATTTCATGAGCAAGGGAATTTAAGGCGCTTATATAAACTGATTCCGAAATATTATTGCCAAAGGTTTCTAAACCGTTATATAAAAAAAGAAGAAAGCCGGGGTTTCCTGTATTCAGAAATTAAAGGACTCTTTGCGGGATGGTTTAATTACTATTTACGAACGAAAAATCCGGGTTATATTTTACCTTTTTTCATGCCCTACAAACTTCATCATCCGGCAATAGTAAATCCGGATGTA
>JAYVXJ010000777.1:0-3639 GCA_043785285.1 Chitinophagaceae bacterium | reverse complement strand
AGATGCTTTCCGGGAAAAACAATATAATCTGAATGACGGCGTTGCCATTAAAGGATATGATCCTGTATCCTATTTCATAGCAGCTAAAGCACAGAAGGGGAAAAAAGATTTTTCTTTTCCCTATCATGGGGTAACCTATTATTTCTTTTCTCCCGGTAACCTCGAAACCTTTAAATCCAATCCCTCCAAGTATGAACCCCAATATGGCGGTTGGTGCGCATATGCCATGGGAAATGACGGTTCAAAAGTGGAAGTTGATCCGGAAACTTTCAAAATCATTAGCGGGGAACTATTTTTATTTTACAATCGGTTTTTTACCAATACGCTGAAGACCTGGAATCTGGATGAAACAAACCTGCATGCGCGTGCATATGCAAACTGGCAAAAAATGCTTCATTAACCATTAACTGAATTAATATGAATTTCCGAAAGGGGCTACTTTGGGTGCTGCGACTGGTTCCGGCCATCATCCTGCTGCAAACACTTTATTTTAAATTTTCCGCCCATCCACAATCAGTAAAATTGTTCACTCAAATCGGTATGGAGCCATATGGCCGGGTCGGTTCCGGTATGGGGGAACTGATCGCTGCCCTATTAATCCTCATTCCGCGGTTTACCGGTTATGGAGCAATCCTTGGGCTGATCATGATGGCAGGCGCTTTATTTTTTCACCTCACTAAAATTGGGATTTATTTTGATGGTGATCCTGTTCTTTTTATTTATGCCGTGATTACCTTTATCTGTTGTGCCGGACTTATTTTTGTGTACCGGAATCGGTTGCGCAATGTCGTTACCCGGTAACCCAAACAAAAAAATGCTGAACAAATTGCTCAATCAAAAAATGGTAATGAAAGGAAGTATGTGGATTTTATATTTTTTTCTGATTACCGGGATCGGGTATGCACAATACCATCCTGTGGAAAATGAGTCATCGGTGCATTTCACCATTAAAAATTTCGGATTCAATGTAGGCGGTTCTTTCAACGGCTTTCAGGGGAACATCCGGTTTAATCCGGATAGTGTTTTCGTTGCCCGCTTTGAAGTTGACGTGGATGCAGCCAGCATTAACACAGATAATACTATGCGGGACGGCCACCTGACAGGGGAGGATTACCTGGATGCAAAAAACCATCCCCGCATCCTTTTCGTATCTGAACGTATTCGTCCTTCGAAAAAAAGAGGAAACTACCAGATGACAGGGAAATTAACCCTCAGGAATAAGACCAATGAGATCAGTTTTCCTTTCACCGCGGAGACTTCCGGGAAGGGCTATCTTTTTACGGGCAGTTTTAAAATTAACCGTAAAGATTTTGATGTCGGCGGCTCCAGCACCATTTCCGACAATCTACGCGTGGATCTCAAATTAGTAGCCAGATAATAAGAAAATAATATTATTTTTAGTACAACTTTTATGCAGATTCAAAAAGCTGTTCATGCGGTGTTCATTCAACTATCGGATTCGATAGATCAGCTCTCGCAGGAACAGTACGTGCTGCCCTGCAAAAACTTGTCTGGCAACAGTATCGGTCAACACGTTCGTCACATCATTGAAATGTTTCAATGTCTGGATAACGGATATGAAAGCGGGTTGGTTGATTATGAAAAAAGAAAACGCGATAAGGGGATAGAAAACAACAAATTGATAGCACGGAATTTGCTTCAGGATATTTTCCTCCGGCTCAACAAGAACAATAAATCGCTTTCCCTGCTCACGTATTATGATTATCTTCGTCCGGAGCCAGAAGAGATTGCATCCAATTATTTCCGCGAAATAGCCTATAATCTCGAACATACCATTCATCACATGGCCTTCATTCGCATCGGCATTAGTGAAGTAGGCAACATCTCCCTCGAAGATACTTATGGAGTTGCTTTTTCAACAGTAAAGCATAGACGAAAATGTGCACGGTAACTTTTATCCCTTCGGGAAATGACATTTTCCTCACGGCTAACCGGGATGAGCAAAGGGAAAGGCCGCCTGCCCTGCCACCGGTTATTTACCGGATGAATGGACGGGAAATAGTATTTCCCAAAGATACCCGGGCCGGTGGTACCTGGTTTGCCATAAATGAAAATGGAAACGGCGTAGTGTTCCTGAATGGCGCCCTCGAAAATCATGTTCATCAGCCCCCATACCGCAAAAGCAGGGGATTGATTCTCCTGGATCTCCTTTCCGGATTGTCGGCTGTAGCTGAATTTGACAAAGCAGATCTGAACCATATTGAACCCTTTACTGCCATCATAACGGAAGGGAGGAAATTATATATCTGCAGATGGAACGGATCCTCAAAGTCACGTTATAAATTAAATGAAAACCTTCCCTATATCTGGTCATCTGTTACTTTATATGATCCGCTAACGGTAGAAAAAAGACAACAATGGTTTACTTCCTGGATAAGCAAAAACCCAAATCCATCCCTGGAAGAAATCATGCATTTCCATCAGCATACAGGAGACGGAGATTCAAATAATGATCTGATGATGAACAGAGACAACAAACTATTTACGCATAGCATCAGCGCTGCGCGTATTTCTGAAAATTTTGCCACATTTCATTACCTGGATCTTCCGGGCATGGAAAGTACGGACAGTTCCATCCGCTTTTTAAAAGCAATTCCGGTTAACGCATGAGCGGATTTACCCGCCTGAAAAGCCGGTCGTTACGGATCCGTTTATTTCATTGGGAATACTGGAGCTTTCATACCGTTTATCTGCCGATATATCCGATCTGGCTTTTTCTTTGTTTGCGTGCCCGTTCCCTGTTTTTTTTTGCTGCTTCTAATCCGGGAATAAAAAATGGTGGATTTCTTTGTGAATCCAAACAGGAAATTTATGATCTGATCCCTCCGGGACTTCAGCCGAAAACCCTTTTTTTTGAGGCTGGCAAAGATCCGCAAACCGTAATGGATCGGCTCCATGCTGAACAATTTCATTTTCCGCTCATAGGCAAACCCAATGTTGGCGGAAGAGGCCGTGGGGTAAAGAAATTAAATGATGAGCCCGAAGTTAAATCGTATGCAGCGCAGGCCGGAATGGATTTTCATATCCAGGAATTTGTTCCTTTTGAGGAGGAACTGGGTATTTTTTATTACCGGTTTCCGGATCAGCCGAATGGAAAAATTTCCGGGATCGTTGGCAAAGAATTTTTGAAAGTGACAGGGGATGGACAACGGTCCGTCCGCGATCTCTTACTGCTTAATCCCCGTGGCATTCTTCAATTGCAGGAACTGGAAAAAAGTCAACCTGATCTGATGATGCGGGTACTTCCGGACGGGGAAATTTTTACGGTTGTTCCCTATGGAAACCATGCCCGTGGTGCGAAATTTCTGGATGATTCGGATAAGCTTACACCGGAACTTACCCGGATGGTGGATGCTTTATGTCAGCAGATTCCGGATTTTTATTTTGGCAGGCTTGATATCCGCTACCGTAGCCGTAAATTTTTGGAAGCAGGAAAAGATTTTGTCATTCTGGAAGTGAATGGGGCAGGCAGTGAACCCACTCATATATATGATCCCCGGCATTCTCTTTTTTTTGCCTGGAAAGAAATTGTCAGGCATTGGATCATTTTATTTAAAATAAGCCGTGCTAATCATTGTCGCGGGTATCCTTATCTTACTTTTTCCGAAGGTTTTCACA
>JAYVXJ010000776.1:0-3647 GCA_043785285.1 Chitinophagaceae bacterium | reverse complement strand
ATTCATTAAAACTGGGCCCTCAGGTACAATATGGGCTAACCCGTTTATTGAACAATAAATCCCCGTATACCGAACACCTGTTCTATGGCGGTCTGAAGCTGGTGCTAATCAGTAATAGAAAATAAGATAACCATGCAACGCTGGTTTATTTTTCGGTGTCATAGCTGAAAAACCAGCATATGAAAAAAACAATTTCCATTGCCGGCAGTATAACCTGCTCTTTGCTCCTGTTGTTATTCAGTAGCGGGTGTTTAAAAGATAGGGTTACCAACACCTACCAGCTCCATATTCCCATTTACCAGACATTAACACAGGTCAGGGCTGGCATAAAAAGCAATCAGGCCATTACTATCCAAAATCCGGGGAAAATCTCTGTGTACAAAAATTATCTTTTTTTAAATGAGGTTTTAAAAGGAATTCACATCATAGACAATACGGATCCTGCCCATCCCAGGAATATTTCCTTTATCAATATACCCGGAAATAACGATATATCTATAAAAGACGATATACTGTACGCAGATGAATCCTACGGCGATCTAGTTGCGCTTGATATTAAAGATCCGGCAAATGTTATCCTCAAAAAATTTATACCCAACCTATTTGTATCCTACTATGGTAACATGGGAACCAACCCGGATTCCATCCTGGTTATCACAGGTTGGATAACCAAGGATACCACGGTTAATGATCCGGGCAACAATAATCTATACTCTTACCCGGCCGGCTGTCTAAATTGCGGATACGCATTTGCCGCCAGCAGTAATTCAAGTCCAAATCCTATCGGAACAAATGGATCAACAGCCAGTTTCGGCATCTGGGGTAATTATTTATATGCGCTTTCTTACAATAACCACCTAAATGTGGTAGATATCTCCGCAGCCGGTAATCCTTCTTTGGCAAACCAGGTAACCCTGGACGGAAATTATGAAACCATTTACTCCTTCCAGAACAAATTGTTCATGGGTTCTACCACCGGCATGTATATCTATGATATTACTGAACCATCAGCACCGGTGAAGCAGGGCGCTTTCGCGCATGTCCGCACCTGTGATCCGGTAATAGCAGATGAAGGCCATGCCTTTGTAACGCTGCGCTCAGGAACACCCTGTCAGGGATATACCAACGAATTGGATATACTGGATATTACGAATCCCGGTAACCCGTCATTAATAAAAACATATACACTAACCAATCCGAGAGGTCTTTCCAAAGACGGGGACCTCCTCTTTATCTGTGACGGGAAAGACGGCATAAAAATCTATGATGCTGCTGATATATATAAACTTAAGTTAATCAAAACGATTGCTGGCTTCGAGGCAAATGATGTGATTACACTGAATGGAATAGCGATCGTTATAGCAACAGAGGGATTATACCAAATTGATTATTCTGATACAAATAACATTCATCAAATAAGTAAAATGCTATCCAATGCTACCGGATTATAAAAAATGTCAATTACTCATCGCTTTATGCTGCTTTTCCACAATCATTTGCTTTGCACAGCAAAAAAAAGAAAATATGCCCTTCCTGTTTCATTCGATCAATCAGGTAGGGTTACTAAATGGTCAGCAAAGTGCGGCATGGCAAATTCAAACCATCAATGGCTTTCAGCATAAATCCTGGTTTGGAGGAATCGGGATTGGCCTTGACTACTATCGCTTTCGCGGAATACCCTTATTTACAGATATAAGAAAAACATTTGGCCATAGCAGGAATAAAGTATTTGTATATACTGATGGAGGAATTCATTTCAGCTGGGTGACGGATAAAGAGAAAAATAATTATGGTCCTCCCGGCAAATTTTCCAACGGCTTGTACCTGGATGGAGGAATTGGATATCAAATTCAAATCAACAGAAAAAATGGGTTGTTGCTCAATCTGGGTTATTCGTATAAAAAAGTGACGGAAACAGTTCCCGCTTATACCTATTATTATTACCCAATGATATTAGGAGGCAATAGTCTACCCAATACGAATACGTATAACTATCATTTAAACCGGATCAGTATCAAAGCCGGATGGGCGTTTTAGCGTATGGGAGTAACCAGGAGTACCAGTGCGGCCAAAGCGAAATAATTCCCGCGTCGCTAGTCGGAGACCGGTTTAACCCGAACATTCCTGAATCTCACCACATCCCCATGCCCAAGAAATCCAATATGTCCGCTGGTTCTTTTCAAACCCGGATGATCCTTCCCGTCCATCGTTCCATTTTTGGAAGCCTCAGCGATATCTCCATCCAGAATAACGGTACCATTTAATACCACTTTTATTTTATTTCCTTTGGCGGTGATTTCCTCGGAGTTCCATTCGCCCACGGGTTTTAAATATCCACGTTTAGCCGGAATTACGCCATAGACGGAGCCATGGTACTGATAGACATGCAGGTCTTTATAAATGGGTGCGTCATTATCCAATACCTGTATTTCCATTCCAACATAAGCTGCATCTCCTTCCAGCGGAGCGCGGATGCCAATACCATTATTTGCTCCGGGTGTAAGCTGGAACTCAAATCGATAAACAAAATCGCCATATTCATTTTTGGTAAACAGGTTGCCATGTTCACCGTGTTCGGGCCTGACAACGATGTTACCATCTTCAAGGATATACTCCGTTGTATTGCCCGTCCATTCATGCATATTCGTTCCATCAAACAAAACGTTGAATCCTTCTTTCTTTTCCTGTTCGCTGAGAACGAAGGGTTGCTGGCGCGGGATTTCTCTTATATAGAGATCCCGATAGAACACCAGATTGCCATGAGCCTGCAGCTCGATTTGTTCTTCCGGGAAAATCGGCAGATTCCTGTCCCAATAGTTCTCCAGAATAATATTATTCACCACCAACTCCCCATTGAGATAAACGGTAACCCGGTCTCCTTTCATTATAATGTGAAAACTATTCCATTCTCCAATGGCATTATCTGCCAGTTTCAACGGTTTGCTCTCATTCACCTGATTGTTATATAAACCACCAGAACCTACCTGGGCACCTGCATCCACCCTGGAAGTATCCCAGATTTGCACCTGGGGGGAACCGCGCAGATAGATGCCGGCATCACCGTCTTTGTGGATTTTCCAGTCAACGAACATTTCAAAATCACCATATTTTTTTTTCGTACACAGGTTATCGCCATTTCCACTGAATACCAATTCACCATCCTTGACATACCAGCCGGACAGCATGCGTGCATCTGCTTTTTGCTGTTCTTTTTCCAATGCATTAGCGTCCATTTTTGCGCGAAGGATTGGGTTAGCGACCAATCCCTTCCAACCGGCAAGGTCTTTCCCGTTAAAAAGGGATACAAAACTTTCCCCGGTGGGCAATTCCGCTAAATGCTTGCGGATAGCCTGCCTTTCATATTCTGCGTCTGAGCCATTTAACAGGGGGGCAGACTTTTCTAACAGACTACGCACGCTTTCCCCATACCATTCATTGTTTGATAAAGCAATTCTCATTACCGCATAAGCAGCCTCGTGCTGAACAGACGGATCATCGAGATAATTTCCTGCAAAAAGCAGGGCAGGATATGTTTTACAATTCCCCAGTTCCTTTAAAATGAGCTGCTTTTGATCGTTGGTCTGCGCAACAGCCATCGCATTACGCAACATCAGCAATTGCTGCTCTGCCGGATAACGGGAGTGACC
>JAYVXJ010000775.1:0-3654 GCA_043785285.1 Chitinophagaceae bacterium | reverse complement strand
CCTTACCAAAACGGAAAGGCCCTGATGTTTCGGTTTGCCACCTATAAGGATCATCACACGCTTACCAACCTGGAGATCAAAGTAAATGTGGCCATGCTGTTGGAAGAAAACGGTAATCGGTCGTATAAATTCTATGACCTGGAATTGGAGAGAGGCCATGTGGAAAGTCTGCCTATGAACTGGACCATTGTTCATCCGCTGAATGAAAAAAGCCCTCTGAATGATTATACGCCGGAGGACATGAAAAAAGCAGATGTGGAATTATATGTATCCGTGAGGGGGTTTGATGATGTATATGCTAATATAGTCCAACAGCGGACTTCCTATACATTTGATGAAATCCTGTTTAACCGTAAGTTTGTTCAGATGTATCATGAAAGTGAGAATGGAAGAACTACCATCGTGGAGTTGCACCGGTTGCATGAGCATGCGGAAATTAATTGAGAAGGGAAAGATGAGAAGGGAAAGTTCGTACACTTGTGTTTGAACTAAAATACAGAGGGAATGAAGTGGAAATGGACATTTTGCTTTTTGCTATTTACAGTACGTTTTTCCGATACCCGTGCACAAACTCCCGTTTTGGATCATGATACGAGTTATTACCGTTCTTACCGTGACCATGTTACGGCCCGAATCTATCTCTCCCGAAAATATACAATATTGAGATTTGATCCGCCGGGCACATTATCCAAATTCGAATATAATCCCAATACCAGCCTGAACCTGGGTATAGGTGCAACCTATCATGCGTTCACCCTCAATATCGGCATCGGGATTAGCAAGTTTAATCCTCAGGCGATACGGGGCAAAACCCGATACCTCGATTTGCAGGGTCGTTTCTACGCCCGCAAATGGAATATTGACCTCCTGGGTGAATTCTACCGGGGATATTATCTCACGCCAAAAGGGATGGCTGCTTCTCCTGGGGAAATTTATTATAAACGGAATGATCTTACGCTGGACCTTATAGGTATTGCTTTTTACCGGAGTCTGAACGACAGGTGTTTTTCTTACCAGGCCGGATTATTACAGAATGAGTGGCAGAAAAAATCTGCCGGATCTATTTTAGTGGGAGGAGAAATTTATTACGGATCTATTCATGGAGACAGTGTGCTGGTGCCTTCTATACTTGATCCGGATTATCAAAAACAAAACGTTGACAAACTCCATTTTTTTGAAATCGGACCTGGAATCGGTTATGCCTATACGTTAGTAATTAAACAACATTTCTTTGTGTTGGCTTCTGCTACGGTTAATCTGGCTTTCCGGATTTCCAGGGAGCGATCCGGTTTTACCGGAAAATATGGAGACAAGTTTGACTTTGCACCCAATGATATTATTCACCTGGGGCTGGGCTATAACACCGAAAAATGGTGCCTGAGTGCACTATGGGTCAGCACCCGGTTAAACGTTAAAGGAGTTGCTTCAGATTACCAATATGGAGTGGCAACAGGCAACTACCGGCTCCTTTATGCTATACGTTTTAAAGTAAACCATAAAGTCCGCAAAATGCTGGAACCCATACCTTCTATAATGGGAAAATAATTCGCGCTGATTCATTCCTGTTAGTTTCTTATGCAAGCCATTTGCACATTTCCACATTTTCAACCCACTTCTTCATAATGACTGACCGGCTCGCAGGTACAAATCAGATTTCTGTCCCCGTACGTATTGTTGATACGTCCTATCGATGGCCAGAATTTGTTTGCTTTTGTATAGGCTAACGGGAATGCTGCTTTTTCGCGGCCATAGGCATGATTCCATTCATCGGCGCAGATGATCAACTGGGTATGCGGTGCATGTTTCAGGGGATTATCCTGCTTATCCAATTTTCCGTTGGCTATTTCCTGTACCTCCTGATGAATGGCGATCATAGCATCGCAAAACCGGTCAAGTTCCGATTTATCCTCACTCTCCGTGGGCTCGATCATCATCGTTCCAGGCACCGGAAAACTCAGGGTGGGGGCGTGAAATCCGTAATCCATCAGCCGCTTGGCCACATCTTCCGCTTCAATACCTGCCTGTGCTTTGAAAGGGCGCAGGTCAACAATGAATTCGTGCGCACAGGTGTTATTGGGACCGGAATAAAGGATCGGATAATGTAATTCCAATCGTGATTTCATATAGTTCGCATGAAGAATGGCATAGCGGGTTGCTTCAGTAAGGCCCGCTGAACCCAGCATTTTGATATACGCATAACTGATCAGTAATATACTGGCTGAGCCAAATGGCGCAGCACTTACAGATCCGGATACGGCGTGGTTGGATTTGGTCCAGTGTCCGGGCAAATGGGTTTTTAATTTTTCATTCACACAAATTGGTCCCATACCCGGACCGCCACCACCATGTGGAATAGCAAATGTTTTATGCAGATTAAGGTGACAAACATCTGCTCCGATAAAACCGGGACTCGTTAGGCCCACCTGCGCATTCATATTGGCGCCGTCCATGTATACAAGGCCGCCATTCTCGTGGATCAGCTGACAGATCTCTTTAATCCCTTCTTCGAAAACACCGTGAGTAGAAGGATAGGTTACCATCAATCCAGCCAACTGGCTTTTGTATTGTTCGGCTTTGGCTTTCAGATCGGCAATATCAATATGCCCGTCAGCATCACTTTTTACAACAACCACTTTCATTCCGGCCATCACGGCACTTGCCGGATTGGTACCATGTGCAGAAATGGGGATCAGCATTACCTTACGGTGTGATTGCTTTTGTGCGGCATGATAAGAACGGATGGCAAGCAGGCCCGCGTATTCTCCCTGAGCGCCACTGTTGGGTTGAAGGGAAGTAGCAACGAATCCGGTGATGGTACTTAGCCATTCTTCCAGTTCCCGGATGATCCGTTGATATCCTTTCCACTGGTCTGCCGGAGCAAAAGGGTGGATCCTGCTGAACTCTGGCCAGCTTACCGGAATGAGTTCGCTGGCTGCATTGAGTTTCATTGTGCAGGAACCCAGGGAAATCATGGACGTGTTTAGCGAAAGATCTTTATTCTCCAGACTCTTCAGGTAACGCATCATTTCTGTTTCACTGTGGTGCGAATTAAAAACGGGATGGGTGAGAAAGTCTGAATTTCGGTTAAGGGTAACCGGTATATTCTCCGGGTAATTGTCGTATTGAAAAACAGTTGCTGCTTCGTCTATATCTTTCGATTGGGCAAATACCGATAAAATGTCCAGCACATCATGCTGGGTGCTGGTCTCATCCAGCGAGATGGTAACGGTATCTCGTTCATCATAAAAGAAATTGATTTGTCTGGATTCCGCGATTTCCCGAAGTTTTTTTGTATTGCCGGCATTCACCTGAACCGTATCAAAAAAATGTTCGTGAAGATTTTCAAATCCTAGTCCCGCGAGTCCATATGATAAACCATGAGCCAGTATGCTGATCCGGTTAGCTATATCTTTTAATCCAGCCGGACCATGATACACCGCGTACATGGCTGCCATATTTGCGAGGAGCGCCTGTGCGGTACAAATATTCGAAGTGGCTTTTTCGCGTTTGATATGTTGTTCCCGGGTCTGTAATGCCATCCGCAATGCCCGGTTGCCAAGGGCATCCACACTTACGCCGATAATTCTTCCGGGAATTGCCCGTTTAAAATCTTCTGTGGCTGCAAAGAAAGCGGCATGTGGTCCACCAAATCCC